>BAABWY010000001.1:300000-600000 GCA_040367435.1 Hyphomicrobiales bacterium 4NK60-0047b
ATTCAAACCATTTGTAAAAATGGCCACGTTCATTTGTTAGAAACATTAGCAGAAACCATCGCCGAAAGCTGTTTGGAAGACAATCGAATTTTAGCCATACGTGTAAAATTAGAAAAACCTGAAGCACTTAGAGAAGCAGCAAGCGTCGGAGTAGAAATAGAACGACTACAAACTTCATAAATTCAATAGAGAACCCATAAATTGGCGGAACAAAGCAAAATTGAAAGCACTGATAATGATGAGGCTTTAAACGAGCCTTTAAGCGGAACGCAAGTTATCAAAGCTTATCTAAAAAACTTAAGCACATCCTCCGGTGTCTATCGTATGTTAGATAAAAACGGCACCATTCTCTATGTCGGCAAAGCCAATAACCTTAAAAATCGCGTCACCAGCTACACCAGATTAAAAGGACAATCCAATCGCATCGCAAGAATGATCCGTGCCACAACAGAAATGGAATTCATTCTAACAGACACTGAATCAGAAGCCCTCCTGCTCGAAGCAACCCTGATTAAAAAAATGAAACCAAGATATAATGTCTTGCTTCGCGATGACAAATCCTTCCCCTCAATTCTCATCCGCACAGATCATGAAGCTCCTCAACTCGTGAAACATCGCGGTGCCAGAAAACAAAAAGGTGAATATTTCGGCCCCTTTGCTTCCGCTGGCTCCGTTAATCGCACCCTCAACACACTCCAACAACTCTTTCTCTTAAGAGATTGCACAGACAGCCAATATGAAAGCCGCACCCGGCCTTGCCTTCAATATCAAATCAAACGTTGCTCAGCCCCCTGTACAGGAAAAATATCAACTGAAGAGTACAAATCTCTTGTAAATGACGCCAAAGATTTCTTACGCGGCAAAAGCAGTCACATTCAAAAAAACTTGCAAGTTAAAATGCAGGACGCCAGTAAAGCCCTAAAATTTGAAGAAGCGGCCTTTTTCAGAGATCGCATCAGCGCTCTCACACAAGTACAAAGCCATCAATCCATTCTACCCACCGGTTTTGAGGAAGGAGATGTCTTTGCCATCCACACAGAAGGTGGCAGTGCTTGTATTCAAGTCTTTTTCATTCGCACCGGTCAAAACTGGGGCAACCATGCCTATTATCCAAGAATAGACAAAAGTCACTCAACATCTGAAATTTTAGAAAGTTTCATCGCTCAGTTTTATGATAACAAACCAGTTCCAAAATTAATCCTGACCTCAGAAACAATAGAGAATGAAACTCTCTTAAGCGAAGCCCTCTCAACCAAAGCAGAGAGAAATATAAAAGTCATCTCACCCAAGCGAGGCTCAAAAGCTGAGTTAATGAGCCACGCCCATAAAAACGCAAAAGAAGCCTTAGCCAGAAAACTCGCCGAAGGCTCCGCTCAAAGCAGACATTTAGAAGCTCTTAAAAATTTATTCACTCTAGAAGAGCGCCCAAAGCGAATTGAGGTTTACGACAACAGCCACATTCAAGGCACAAGTCCCATCGGCGCCATGATTGTCTCAGGGCCAGAAGGCTTGATCAAAAATCAATATAGAAAATTCAATTTCAAACCCGAAGAAATCAGCGGCGGTGATGATTTTGAGATGATGCGCATCATGCTCCGCAGACGCTTAAAAGCACTTGCAAAAGATCATGGCACCAAAAAATATAACAACGAAGACGCATCTGACGCTTCAACAGAGCAAACACCCCCATCAGATGAAATCCCTCACTGGCCAGATATTCTTTTAATCGATGGCGGCAAAGGGCAACTTTCAGCCGTAACGGAAATCATCAAAGAGTTAGACTTAAAAGATATTAAAGTCGTGGCTATTTCAAAAGGGCCTGATCGCAATGCAGGCCGCGAACAATTTCATATCAAAGATCAACCTTCATTCACGATGGAATTGAAAGACCCAACCCTTTATTATTTGCAAAGACTGCGTGATGAAGCCCACCGGTTCGCCATTGGCACCCATAGAACAAGACGCAAAAAACAAATGGGAACAAACCCACTCGATGAAATCCCGGGTATTGGTCCAGGCCGTAAAAAGGCCCTACTCTCTCATTTTGGTTCAGCAAAAGCGGTTAGCCGAGCTGGACTTAAAGATTTAAAAGCAGTTGAAGGCATAAGCGCACAAATGGCTGAAACAATTTACGATCATTTTCATGAATAATTGAGAGTAATTTCATGAATAAATGAGACAAAACCACTGTATAAGAACATTTTAGCTCACGAAATTAACCCTGTACCAAAGGGACGCAGCATCAAACCATTGACTGATCAGGCCTCGCATGGTTTTTAAGGATTATGGAACACTCATTGCAAAATAATAGAAACAAAAGAAACAAAAGGGTTTGGAATTTACCAAACATCCTAACCTACGGCCGGATTGTTGCAGTCCCGGCCTTTGTTGCCTGTTTTTACTTCACGGGAGATGTCCCAAGAGCCATCGCTCTTGGCCTGTTTATCGCAGCCAGCGTAACTGACTTTCTAGATGGTTACTTAGCCAGAGCCTGGTCACAACAATCAAAGCTTGGCCAAATGCTAGACCCGATTGCAGATAAGCTATTAGTCGGCGCAGCACTTATCATGCTCGTCTATGACAGAACAATCTACGATCTATCCGTCGTTGCGGCTGTCATCATTCTAAGTCGAGAAATTCTGGTGTCCGGCCTTCGAGAGTTTCTTGGTCAACTTTCAGTCAGTGTACCAGTCACCAAAATTGCCAAATTCAAAACCGCAGCCCAGCTATTTGCTTTAGGGTTTCTTATCATGGCACCTCTAGCAGGCAACATATTTGGCACAGATGGCTCAACCATTTTAATCTTAGGCGATAGCCTGTTATGGTGCGCCGCACTTTTAACAATCTATACAGGCTTTGATTATTTACGTGTTGGTATAAAATACCTCATTGAAGAAGACATGAAAGATTAAACGACGGTTACTTATGCGGATGCTTAGTGGGCATCAGAAGCAAAGAGAAGAGTAACTTGAAGGAGCATCTAAAAAGAGACGGTTGTTCGTGGCGGTTTCTGGTGGGAAACTGAAGCCACACTAATAAAGTGCCGGTTGCTAGTGGGCAACTGAAGGCACATTAAAAAGAGCATCTGAAGCCACACTAAAAAGAGCAACCTGAAGGAGTATCTAAATAGAATGAAAATTTTATATTTTGCGTGGGTCCGAGAAAAAATTGGCAAATCACAAGAAGACCTTGATGTTCCAAATTCTGTAAACACCGTCTCTGATTTAATTACATGGCTAGAGTCCAAAGGACCTGAATATCAAGCTGCCTTTGAAAATAAAGAAACCATTAACTCAGCCATTAATCAAACGCACGTTGACCATCAAACACCGCTCAACAATGCAAGTGAAATCGCCTTTTTCCCCCCTGTAACAGGCGGCTGAAGCAGCATTAACCCGGCGATTGCTCGTGCCAGATGCATAGTGAGCATCTGAAGGCACATTAAAAGAGGCAACCTGAAGGAGCATTAAAAATCACCATTCGCATCCAAACAGAAGATTTCGACATAACAAAAGAAATCAATGCGCTAAAACAAGAGCGCAGCAAACAGGGCAAACAAGATATCGGTGCCATTGTCACCTTCACAGGCACTGTGCGCGATATGGCAGGAACAACACCGATTAGCTCAATGTGTCTCGAACACTACCCAGGCATGACAGAAAAAGAACTCAGCGATATCGCTGAAGAAGCAAATGAGAGATGGCCACTCTTAGGTACAACCATCATTCACCGCATCGGAGAGTTAGCGCCTGGCGATAATATAGTTCTCGTCATCACCCTCTCCTCCCATAGACACGCCGCCTTCGAAGCAGCTGATTTCCTTATGGACTTCCTAAAAAGCAAAGCCCCTTTCTGGAAAAAAGAACAACCTCTCGAAGGAGACGCCAATTGGGTGGATGCGCGAGACAGCGACAAGAAAGCGCTTTCTCGTTGGGAAAAACAAAACTAAGCCTGCTGAAAAAGAAATGATAATATTGCAAACTTTGCAGTTATAATAATTAGCATTCACCTCTAAACTTCATATTGTCCTGTTTTATTTATTTACATCTTAGGCAACATTAAACACCGGCCATTTAAAGAATGACATATGTAAAGACTGACATATGAAAGGAAAGACATATGAAACGACGCGATTTTCTCATTACCGCAGGCGCTTCATTCTTTGCTGGCGGAGTTTCGAGTTTAGGTCTAAGCGCTATTGGCGCACCAATGCCCCAAGCGCCCAAAATTACAAATCTAAAACTCCAACACACAAATTTTTTGTTCCGAGAGCAAGCAACAAGAGGGCTGGTCAGCCTTTCACAAAACGCGCCGCCTCCTCTCATTTATGGCCTTCAAGGCCAACCAATGAAATTAAACGTGATCAATGGCCTTAATGAATATACCGCCATGCATTGGCACGGCCTTCGAATACCCAATAAAATGGATGGCGTCCCTTACCTCACTCAACTCCCCATCGCAGGCGGTGAAACATTCAATTACGAATTCACCCCGCCAGATGCAGGCACATATTGGTATCATCCTCACTGCATGACCATGACACAAATGGCAAGCGGGCTCACAGGCGTCATGGTCATAAAGGAAAAAATCGAGTGTGGATTTGATAGCGAAGAAATCATCAACTTAAGAGATTTCCGGCTGAATAATTCGGATCAACTAAAACAGCCCTACACATTAAGAGGCGCTGCCCGCGCCGGTACATTCGGCAATGTAATGACAGCCAATTGGCTCAAATCCCCTGTTTACAATCACAAAACCGGCAGCCTTGTTCGCTTACGCTTAGCCAACACAGACACAACCCGCATTTACGCATTGTTCTTTACCAGTAATGATAGTCAAGCCATAACCGATGGGAAAGTCATAGCCTGGGACGGACACCCAACAGACCACCAAATAAAAATGCCAACAGAACAAGTCCCCCTACTCTTAGGGCCGGGCCAAAGAACAGACATCGCCTGCAAAATGCCCGCTCATGAAGGCAAAGCTATAAACATCATCGCAAAAGTCAGAGCCAACAAAAAACTCATGGCAAGCTTGCTCTCAATTGGACAAGATCAAAAACGAAGTTTAAAAGAACTCAAACCTCTTCCCAAAAACCCTATAGCTGAGCCTGACTTAAAAAACGCAAAAACCCACGAAATCATTTTCGGGTGGTCACCAGAAGGAACAGAGCCAAACAATGGGTTTTGCGGATCATTAGGCAAAACATTCTGGTCAATTAATCGTACCCCATGGCCTGGTGACAACAGTGAAAACACCAGCCCCGTAGCCACGCTAAAACTTGGCAACAGTTACATTTTAAGGTTACGCAATTCATCACCAAATCTACACCCCATCCACCTTCATGGGCTAGTCTTCAAACCACTCCGTTCAAACAAACGAAAAGTCCTGCCCAACTGGACGGACACGTTCTTGCTTTTGAAAAATGAAGTGGTCGACATCGCCCTCGTTGCAGATAACCCCGGCGATTGGGCTTTCCATTGTCACGTCATCGAACACCAGAAAACCGGACTATCAGGATATATTCGTGTTATATAAAAGGTGTAGAGCTCTCTTTTTCGCGAGCAATCTTCACAGCCCCGTGAAAAGTGCTCACAAAAAACGCTATTTTCCACAACGACTATCAAACAACTTCACCTGCCCGTGAGGTGCTCTTTTATTCTCATAAGCGATAGATCATATTCAGCATCAACAAATGATTATTCATCAGATGAATATTGGAGATCTATTATGAAAAATTTTTACCCGTTATCAATCGTCTTTTTACTAACAGTCACGTTAATCACGAGCGCACTCGCAGCAACATCGCAAAACCGTGTGAGTGATGACTTATCTCACTACAATTCTCAGCAGCAATCATTTTTATTCTGATAATGAGCACAGCTATTTGCTCTCAAATATCAAATGTAGAAAAAGCCGCTAAGATAATCATTTATAGTGATCCTTTTAAAGTTAAATATAGCATTTCCTATGAAGCTTTTTTTATGGTTTAACTCAACTTATCATTTTAAAAAAACATAGTGCAAAAAAGCGTAATTAGTCTTGATTATGGATCACCCTATAATGATCAAAGAAAAAAAAATTAAGCAATCATCAAAAAATGTAACTTTACAACCGATTACTCAAGCAACAACCGCGACATTTACAAATTTATACATCCAAAACACATCTCTATTTTTCATCGAAAATGGAAGCAAACGCGTTCAAGATACAACTGGTAATGAATTAATTGGTCAAACCGGTGATGTTATTATTTTTCAACCAGATGCAATCGTGACAATGGAAAATCGAACATGGTCTGGGATTGACTACCGAGCCATAGGTGTAAGCTTCACTCAAGAAATGGTTGAAAAAATTTTTCCAAAAACACACCAAAATTCAAACCTCCATACAGTTCAAATACTTTCACCATCAGACAATGAAAAACAACAGATATTAAATTCAATAAAAGAAAACTTGAGAAATATAGAATTACCCAAACCAGTATTAGAACACCGCCTTCTAGAGCCATTGATCTGGCTTAAAACAATGGGAGTTAAGCTCTCTTCATCACAAATCAATAGTCCTCTTGGAAAAGTTAGATCATTAATTGAAACAGATCTCACTTACCCTTGGAGAGCAAATGAGATTGCAGAACATTTTGCAATGAGCGAAGCAACGATGCGCCGCTGGCTCGCGCAATCGGGAAATAGTTTTTCAAAAATTCTGATGAATACTCGACTCGAAAAAGGGTTAAATCTTTTACAAACAACAAAAATCCCTATCTCAGACATTGCTCTAGATTGTGGTTTCAAAACCCCTTCTCATTTTTCAGATACATTCAAAGGCCGGTTTGGAGTACAACCAAAATCCATTAGAGTATCAAAAGATTGATCGAATCCCGACAAAAACTGCAAGTTGCCCGAAAGTTCAAACCTCCAAAATCTTCTATTGTATTCAAATTCAAAATATCAATTGAAAGGTTTACGAAGATGTATTTGAAATATCTAACTCTGTGTATGGTAGCCCTCATAACTTTATCTACATCCGCAACGGCAAAAGACTTCAAACTAAACAGTACAGACATTGCTGAAGGGGTGTCCTTAACATCAACTCATGTATTTCAGGGGTTTGGGTGTAAAGGAAAAAACATCTCACCTCAGCTATCTTGGACAAACCCTCCAGCCGGTACCAAAAGTTTTGCAATAACCGTGTATGACCCTGATGCACCAACTGGCTCAGGCTGGTGGCATTGGAATGTTGTCAACATTCCAGCTTCAATTACATCATTACCAAAAGGAGCAACTGTCGAAAAAGGCTTACCCAAACAAGCAATCCAACTCAGCAATGACTATGGCTCATCCAAATTTGGGGGCGCTTGTCCACCACCAGGTGAGGTCCACCGCTATATATTTTCTATCTATGCATTGGGAGTAGAAAAATTATCCTTACCAGAAAATGCATCTAATGCTCTTGCGGGCTTTATGATCCGAGCAAATTCACTTGGAAACGCAAAAATAACAGCTATTTTTAAACGCTAAGAACAATAGTCATAAATCTAAATTTGAAGGTCGTATTATAAAAGTACATAAAGTTAATACGATCTTCAATTCTTGGTAAATCATATTAACACCTAACCTAAGACATGAATTTAAATTACTTCTCTATTTAGATAATCTCTCTAAAAAAACTTCTCCCTTCTTATAACAAAAAGCCCTTTGCTTTCAGTAATTGACAATATACCAAATACAATATAGTTATCATGATAACTAATTATCAACGAAGGGTCTCAACTATGTCAAAGCCATTATTCATTTTCGCGGAAATAAAACCAAAGCCAGAGCACTTTGATGAAGCAAAAAAAGCAATAATCGGAATTCTTAAACAAACTCGTGACGAAGAAGGATGTCGTTCATTTAATTTATTTAACTCACCAGATCAAAGCACACTCTATCTATTTGAAGAGTGGGATGACCAAAACGCCCTCGACGAGCATTATGCGAAACCCTACACCGCTGAAGTTTTCAAAGCTTATGAAGATTGGTTAGCCGAACCACCACGCATACTGCCATTAGATAGTGTGAGATAACATCATGTTCTTTCTCAAGGAACTACCCACGGATTCTATGGTTGAAGAGTATGTCTCAAAAACAGGTGTAGGCAACAGTGAGACAATAACTCAAGCCTTATCCATGATGCGTGAAGCCAGCCAACTAATTCGCCTTGTAGACGCTTACTTCAGCTCTCATAATCTTTCACAATTGAAATTCCTCATTCTTGTAGTAATAGATCGCGAACCAAATATTGAAAGTCTACGTCAAAGTGAAATCAATCGACGCCTAGATGTTTCCAAACCAGTACTAAACAGATCTGTAAGCTCATTACTAGAAACCGGATTATTAAAACGTATAGAAGATAAAGAAGATTTTCGAGCGTACAAGTTGGCACTAACAGAAAAAGGAAAAAAAACGCTCAATAAGATCATGCCTGAATATTTCAAAATTATTTCCAAATTTATGAATAAACAGATATGAAAAAATTTCTAACCATTTTTTTCACTTGGCTATCAGTCTATTTTATTGTTACGGGAGCATTACTCAGCTTCAGATGGTCTGGCATAGAGATTATCTTGCCGCTTCAAACCTTAATTCTAACGGCTATTTTAGTACCAACTATCTTTTTTATCCTAGGGCCATTAGCTGAAAGAATTGCCCAACACCTATCAGAAAAACGTCATATCAAATAGACACAACCTATATTGAATGCAAAAGCAATCATTTTGCATTTAATATTTAGAGTTCTTTTTCAATCATTAACTGCGCACCAGTGCCATATAATCATCAAGCAAATTCTTGCTGATCTCACCTGGTGTAAAACGATAGTCACCAATCTCTGAAACCGGTGTCACTTCTGCAGCAGAGCCAGTGATAAAACATTCTGAAAAATCAGCCATTTCTTCAGGTTTAATCTGTCGCTCGATCACTTCAATGCCTCGTTTCCGAGCTAAGTCCATTACCGTACGCCGGGTAATACCATCCAGAAACACATCAGCTGTTGGCGTATGCAACACACCGTCTTTAATAAAGAACACATTCGCACCCGTTGCCTCAGCAACAAGTCCGCGCCAATCAAGCATCAACGCATCTGCATATCCTTCTTTTTCAGCTCTGTGTTTCTCAACTGTACAAATCATATAAAGACCAGCAGCTTTCGCCCGAGAAGGCGCCGTACGTGGGTCCGGGCGACAATAGTCAGCCATCCGTAAACGAATACCCTTCATCCGCTCAGCCGGGTCAAAATATGAACCCCACTCCCAAGCTGCGATTGCAAGGTTGATCTTATTATTTTGCGCAGCAACACCCATTTGCTCAGAACCCCGCCAAGCAATCGGGCGCATATACCCTTCAGTAAGATTCTGGATTTCCATAACCTCCTTACAGGCCGCATCAATTTCAGCAACCGAGTAAGGAATTTCAAAATCTAGAATTTCAGCCGATTTCCGTAAACGTTCACTATGCTCAGTGAGTTTAAAAATTTTGCCACTATATATGCGCTGTCCTTCAAAGACAGAACTACCATAATGCAAACCATGACTAAGCACATGAATTTTAGCGTCAGCCCATGGGACCATCTCACCATTAAACCAAATGTGACCTTCCAATTGATCAAACGCTAAATCTGCCATCCGTCAGTTCCTTAAATTTAAAGAGCCACTCAAATTATCCAAAATTTGGGGCCTTTTACGAAAATATAATTTCAATGAAAACAAAAACAATTACACGAAACACTTGCAAGATTTATCAATATGAGCAAAATATGTCAACATCACTGACATAAATTCAAATTGATAATTTAGAAATGCTATAACAGATGCCTTCAAAAAACACAGAGCTAAGTGATCAAGCTAGAGAAATGAGCAGCAACAATACAGCTGAACCCAATCATACTATCAGCTTAAGAGAAGAAAATATGCTCACTTTAATTGAGTTATTCTTCTTTGCTTATCGCGACTTTACAGAAGAAGGCGACGAAATTCTGGACACCTTTGGCTTTGGCCGTGCTCATCACCGCGTTATTCATTTCGTACATCATTACCCTGGCCAGCGCGTAGCAGACCTGTTAGGCATTTTAAAAATTACCAAACAAAGTTTAGCCCGTGTTTTAAAACAATTAGTTGAGCAAGATTTTATTTGCCAAAAAGAAGGCAGCAAAGACCGTAGAGAAAGATTGCTCTACACGACAGAAAAAGGCAACAGGCTCGCAGAGCAATTAGCAGATCCACAAATTGAACGCTTTGAAAAAACAATGAGTACTTTTACAAAAACCGAACAACAAACAATTGAAAAATTTTTGTTTACCCTCATTCGTAAACACAATCGACAAGATGTAATTTCCCTAATGGCACAAAATGGCCATTTTCCAGCAGGAAAACCTTAGACTGTAAAAACATAAAAGAGCTGACAACAGATTAAATTACGTCCAATATCTCAACCATCTAAGCCAATATTTTAATATGAAAATCCCGAATATTAAATGAAAGAGAGTGAGTAAGCCAAATGCATAGCTTAACAGAAGACACCCCTCACATTCTTCTCGTTGATGATGACGAACGCATCAGAGAGCTTCTATGTCGATATCTACGCAAAGAAAATATGCGGGTAACCACTGCTCATGATGCAGCCGCAGCACGGCATAATCTCGAAGGCTTATATTTTGACCTTCTTATTCTTGATGTCATGATGCCAGGCGAATCTGGTCTCGAATTAGCACGTGACCTTAAATCAAAAATGGAAGTTCCCATTATTATGCTCACTGCAAAGGCTGAGGCAGAAAACCGCATTGAAGGTTTGGAAATAGGCGTCGATGATTATATGCCCAAACCATTTGAACCACGTGAACTCATGTTACGCATTCAAAATATTTTGAAACGGCGTGCACAAAAGGTGACACAAAAAGAAATACACATGGGGCAATATACCTTTCACATTGAAAGAGGTGAACTTCAAAGAGATAACACTTCAATCAAACTAACCGAACGCGAAAGAGATTTAATGCGGCTTTTTGCCAATAGAGCTGGCACACCAATCCCCCGTCACGAATTGGCAAGTGAAGAAGCCGGCGGCAATGAACGTGCAGTTGATGTACAAATTAACCGCCTTCGGCGCAAAATAGAGACAGACCCAGCTAATCCGGTTTATTTACAAACGGTCCGTGGTAAAGGCTACATTCTACATACCGACTAAACAAAACCGTTTTAAACAAGCCCACTCGAGAGGTTAAATTTGTGGCAATAAAAGATGAGCATGATGAAAATCTCCAAGATGAGATCAAACAAGAAAACGACCTAAGCTCTCTCATGAGCCAAAGCTGGTTCGTGCAGAAATGCAAAACACTCATCACTAAAATTAAAGCCAGCAAATTAAACAGATGGAGCCTCTCTCCCTGGCTTCCAAAAGGCCTATACGCCCGTACCATTCTCATCATCGCAATGCCTCTGATACTCTTACAAACAATTCTCCTGTTTGTCTTTATGGAGCGCCACTGGGATAACATCACCCGCAGGCTTTCAGCAGCCACAGCAAGAGACGTCGCCGCGATTATCGAAATCTACAATCGTTATCCGCAGGATAAAGACCATCAAAAACTAATCGACATCGCGCGAAACAAAATGAGCCTTTCTTTTCAGGTGCTCCCGAAAAGTAAACTCCCCAAAAAAACCGCACGCCCCTTTTATTCCATTTTAGATAGACGCCTCACTAAAGAATTAAGACGCCGCATTGATCGCCCAATTTGGGTTGATACAGTAGGACAATCAAAATTCGTAGAGATCAGAGTGGCGCTTGAAAAATCGACTCTAAAATTCCTTGCTTATAGAAACCATACCTACGCATCAAACTCTCACATCTTCGTTCTATGGATGATCGGCTCTTCAACTGTTCTCTTAGGCATCGCTCTTCTTTTCCTGCGCAATCAAATCAGACCTATTCTAAAATTATCCGAAGCCGCTGAAAGCTTTGGTAAAGGGCGCCCCTTGCCAGAAAACTTCAGCCCAAGGGGCGCAAAAGAAGTTCGCCAAGCCTCACTCGCATTTATAGAAATGAGAGATCGTATTAACCGTCATGTCGAGCAAAGAACAACCATCCTCGCAGGCGTTAGTCATGACCTGCGAACCATCCTGACCAGAATGAAATTACAATTGGCCTTTTTGGATGATGAAGAAGAAATCCAAGCTTTGCAAAAAGATGTCGACGAGATGCAATCTATGCTCGAAGATTATATGGCATTTGCAAAAGGAGATAGTTCAGAAGAAACCAAGCTCACCGATGTGGGAGAAATCTTAAGCGAGATACACACCCATGCAAAATTATCAAAAGAGGATATCAACCTGCGGGTATTGCCAAAATCGATTATGCTACCTTTGCGCCGCAACAGTTTTAAAAGAGCCATTAATAATCTCGTCACCAACGCAATGCGTTATGCAGACACCGTAAATATTAATGCCTCAAAGGGGCGCAAATGGTTGATCATCACGATCGATGATAATGGGCCAGGTATCCCAAAAGAAAAACGAGAAGAAGTATTTAATGCCTTTTTACGCTTGGACGATTCAAGAAATCAAAATGAAGGCAACACAGGTCTCGGTCTCTCAATAGCAAGAGACATCATTAGAAGTCACGGCGGAGATATTAGATTAGAAGAAAGCGCCCTCGGTGGTCTGCGAGCAAAAGTGCGCGTGCCAATTTAGAAACAAAAGCTTATAAATTAACAAGTACGTTTAGTGTTAATTTAAGTATGAACTAGTAAAAAATTGGATAAAACAATAAGTCAAAGGGCATGCTAAAAAACCTTAAGATTTATCTTACCGAAGAAGGTAGTGCTCTTCTTAGAGCACGCACATGACGCCTCTGGCGTCCGGCACCTAGTGCCGTCCCTCGGTGGCTTGCCGCCTTTAGCAGCGCGGTTGCTGGTGGGCAACCTGAAGCGCCACTAAAAAAGTAATAGCCGTGAGAGAAAACAAGCCCGCCCTAGCCGCTGAGCTCTTTCGAACGTTTCGCAGCAGCTTCAATTGCTGCATCAATCAGCGGAGCAAGTCCCTCATCATTCATCAGCACCTCAAGCGCAGCAGCAGTAGTCCCTCCTTTAGAGGTCACATTCTCACGCAATTGAGAGGGGGGTATATCAAATAAACCCATCATAGAGCCAGCGCCATCAATGGTCGCTTTTGAAAGTGTCATAGCCAACTCTGGTGACAAACCCTGACGTTCTCCGGCTTTCGCCAAACATTCAGCCAACCAAAAAATGTAAGCTGGACCAGAACCTGAGACAGCCGTCACAGCATCCATTTGGCTCTCATTATCAAGCCAGGCAACAGTCCCCGTACCTGAGACAAGATCATTAATTTGTGAACGTTGTTCTGATGAGACAAATTCATTTGCGATAAGAGCCGTCATGCCGTTCTGCACCATAACCGGTGTATTTGGCATGGCGCGAACAATCGCAGTGCCCTCAGGCAAGCGCTTTGCGATATCACTAAGAGTTCGTCCCGCAGCTATGGAATAAACCAAAGTCTCAGATGAAATACGCGAAGCTAAATCTTTCAGCACCCCATCCATAATTTGCGGCTTCACACCAACCATCACTAATTGTGGAGGTGTCGGCAATTCTTGTCGTGCCTTTGGCACAACATCATATTTCGCCAAGAGATCCAAAACGTCCTCAGGAGAGCCAGGGTCTTCAACATAAAGCGTTTCAGGATCCAGACCTTCAAGCCCCTCTTTCGGCTCAAGCCAGGCGCTTAAAATAGCCCCAGCCATCTTCCCAGCACCAACAACGAGTACTGGAGAGAAAGAAGTAGAATTATCTGTCAAACCATCATCCAAAATCGACATCATATATTATGCATGACCTTTTGTGGCAAACATGGTTGATGCCAAAGCTTCAGGCGCAGACTTGCCAGCCCAAACCACATATTGAAACGCCTGGTAATAGCTCTCACTAGCTTCCAATCCAGATGCGATCAAAGCCTCACATTGCTCAACCGTTAATTCAGCTTTATTCAACATTAATCCATGACGGAAAAGCAGAAGCCCATCTTGCGGCCAAATATCAAAATGACCAAGCCAAAGCTGCTCATTAACAAGCGCGATTAAGCGATACACTTCAGCAATACGCGCCTCAGGGACACGCATTTCAAAAGCGCAGGCTAAATGCAAAGCTTCTAAATCATCTCTCCAGTTCAACGAAACATGATAATCAACCCATGACCCTTCAACATTAAGCGTCAGCTCATCATCAGTTGTGCGCTCAAAAGGCCAATCATGAATAGCGGCTAACTTCTCAACCATATCTACCGGGTTATTTGTGCGATCAAAACTTGGTTCAATTGAAGCCATAAAATTTCCTTTAATTGCCGGCAAAGAGAGGGGCTTTATATTACGCCTCTTATTTTTACCATTTCATATGGAAATCATCTCTTATGAACAATCCCAAATGAAACGGAGCAAACTTAAACCAGCGGTTCTGAGTGCTTAACTCGCTTCTGGGATTTAGCTAATCAATCCTTCCCCTGAGTCGCAAGGGCGAGAGTACTCTGTCCACGTTAAATACACTGAAATTACACAGACAGAATGCGGCATGACCATGTCATTGATTTTCTTACTGTTAATAAGCCTCTGTTTCCACAGGCAGAGCAGTTGACAAAAACAGCAAATCACCAATTTGAAATCTGATTTAACAGACTGAGGTAAAATACTACAAATCAAAGAAAAAACTGAACACCGTCTGATTCTACCTAAAAAAGTCCGCGAATATCAGCCGCAAAATACATAATTAAAATACCAGCAATGAAATAAACAACATCACCAAGCAAACCGTACTTAAATCGATAAGATAATGGCGGATAAAAGGCATGTTCTAAGCTTTTATGAATGCGAATGGATTTATAGGTCGTATAGGAGAAACTACAGATCATTTGAATGATCTTCAAAACCAAAAACAACACGACAAACATCACAACATTACTAACCAAATCCATCGGAAACCCTCATACTAAACGCATTAAACGACTTTTAAAGCCTTCTTCCTTTTAAAAGAGGCATATCTCTCAAATAAGGCCAAACCCAAAAAAGCTTAAATTTACGCAATTGCAAAGCAATTTCTCACTTGTATATTAACGCCCTACCTGCTACCTCGCTAAAATGACAAAAATAGACCCAATTCATATCATAGGCGGCGGCCTCGCAGGCTCTGAAGCCGCCTGGCAAGCCGCAAACGCTGGCGTTCCAGTAATTCTCCATGAAATGCGCCCGGTAGTGAAGACAGACGCGCACCAAGGAGAAGGTTTAGCTGAACTCGTCTGCTCGAATTCATTCCGCTCAGACGATCATGAAAACAACGCCGTTGGCCTCCTTCATGAAGAAATGCGCCAGCTCAACTCCATCATCATGGCCAGCGGAGACAAACACAAACTCCCAGCAGGCGGCGCGCTTGCTGTCGACAGAGATCATTTTTCAGATGAAGTCACCAAAGCTCTAGAAGCCCATGAGCTCATCACAATTGAGCGCAGCGAAGTGGCCACCATACCACCAGCTGAATGGGATAATGTAATCATCGCAACCGGCCCTCTTACATCAGAGAGCTTAAGCAAAGCCATTATGGAGTTAAGCGGCGCAGATAGCCTGGCCTTCTTTGATGCCATCGCCCCCATCATCCATAAAGACAGCATCGACTTTGATAAAGTCTGGATGCAATCGCGCTATGATAAAGTCGGCCCTGGCGGCACTGGCGCTGACTACATCAACTGCGCCATGGACGAACAAGAATATAACACCTTCATTGACGCCCTTTTAGAAGGCGAGAAAACAGACTTCAAAGAATGGGAAACAAACACCCCTTATTTTGATGGCTGCCTCCCCATTGAAGTCATGGCCGAACGGGGAAGAGAAACCTTGCGCCATGGCCCAATGAAACCTGTCGGCCTTACAAACCCACACAAAGAAGAGAAATCATACGCCATCGTCCAGCTGCGCCAAGATAATGCCCTCGGCACACTATGGAATATGGTTGGTTTCCAAACCAAACTAAAATATGGCGAACAAGCAAAAATTTTCAGCACAATTCCAGGGCTCGAAAATGCCGTCTTTGCCCGCCTTGGTGGCTTACACAGAAATACATTTCTCAATAGCCCCGAAGTCCTTGATAATCAGCTCCGGTTAAAGGCAGACACCCGCCTTCGCTTTGCCGGCCAAATCACTGGCGTAGAAGGCTATGTCGAAAGCGCCGCAACAGGCCTCATCGCAGGCAGACTAGCAGCAGCTGAAAGGTTAGGAATTGAGCTAACAGGCCCATCTATTGAAACCGCCCACGGCGCGTTGATTAATCACATAACAGGCGGCCACCTCAGCTCAGACTTCTCTGGCGGCCTCAAAAGCTTCCAGCCAATGAACATCAATTTCGGGCTTATCCCACCAATAACAGAAATCCCCAAAACTGATGAGAATGGCAAGCGCTTGCGCGGCAAAGAAAAATCCCGCGCCAAAAAACGCATCATGGCAAAACGCGCCCTCTCAAACCTCATCGAATGGGGTGAGAAAAATCCTATTATTTGAGCCTTCCTCCCAAAAGTGGACATCGGCTTTGATATAACGCGGTTGTTGGTGGGCAACTGAAGCGCAAAAAAGGGAGACCTCTAATTCAAAGAGGCCTCCCTTTTTTATAGATTTAAGAACAACTCACTTCACTCAGCAAGCACTGTTGCAGCATTTTCAATATAAAGAGAAAACTTAAGATACGTCATAGCCATATATTTAGATGTCTCTTTATCTTCAGAATAATTAAAATTCATAACATAAAGCCTGAGCTTCTCAGCACGAGTTGGCAAACCATCTACGACAAAACTATTTAGGTTTTTACGTTTCTTTTTCTTCAAATTTTCATTCACTTGGCCGGATGCCGCCTTATATACATCTTGAAGTGAAAAGCTTCCAATGGCCTCAGCCGCATCTCCCTGCCCTTTTAAAACAATCAGCTTATGTTCCTTAATCTGAAACGAAAGCCGAATATCACGCCCTTCCAATTTAACTGTCTGATCACGATGATAATTCAAGGCCGAACGAGATTTAGAAAGTGTGATTGGCCCAAACACCATCCCCTTGGATGGAACAGCTAATGCATAAGGCGCCGATGCATAAAATGTACGATTAGTAACTTGACTACCCATAGCTATGTTTTTTCTAAAACCAAGCTTCTCATCAATCTTCGCTATAATCGGGTTATTCCAAGAAGATTTTCGTCTCTCAAAATAATTGAGATGAGCACCCTTGGCTGGTCTCTCTTCCTCACTCAATAGAACACGTAAATAATCCGCACGTTGCTCTTTTCTAAAAAAGCGAAGGAGATTGCGAATTTTCCTTTTCGCTTTGCGCGCCTCGTCAGTTGAAGGATTAAAAGCTTTTTTAATCACACCATTTTCAAGAACGTCCGCCTTTTGCAACACAGAGACAAGCTTCTGCTTTTGCGAATAAATCGAAACCGTCTCCGCCCCCCAAGGGCCAAAACTTGAAACACCCAAAATCACAGTCGCTAAAAACAAAATAACTCTAAGGTCAAATTCCCGCCCTTTAATCTGAACGTATAGCCCATAAAGAATAAGTGCCAGAGACCAGAAGAAAAATGCAAAAAGGAAATACCGCTTTGGCGTCATGCCATATTCTGCAACCCGAATAGAATGAGCAACAAACAACAACGCCATAGGAATGATTAAAAACAAAAACCAATATTTATGAAAAAACCGAACCAAAGCGCCGCCAACATTGCGCGTTGGAAACGCCATCAAATAAGTGCCAATCCCTAAGATGATAACAGCTAAGCCATACCAGCCAATTTGGCCTTTTGGAAAAACACCAGAAAGACCTACCTTCACAGCAAGCCCGTGAAACAACAAAACAAACATGAAGAAAAAAGGAACAAAGACATATTTTACAAACAGTCCTGTTACCTTAGACATCAATTCGGTTGGTTCTGTTTCCTCAACTTCAGCTTCATATTCTTGCGGTAACATAGAGAGCCAAAATACGGGCGTGATAAAGAACGAACAAATCTGAAACGTATATTTATACAAGTCACCATCGATACGCGAATTGAATAAAGCACCGTAAACTGCAAATAATAATGAAAAGAGCCCGGCAATAATCATCCCCCCAATGATAGCAATCACCAGGGTGAACCAAAACTCATGATTAAAAAGCCAATAGGCACGATTGTTTTTGGGTGAAAAGAAATAAACAACGGAACTGGCACCGAGCAGAGTGGAGACAGTTAGCATCATGTGGCGCAAGCCCACAAAATCAGCAAAATAAAACAAGCCTACGATGACACTCCCTATAATGAGAGAAACCACAAAACCATACCAATTGGCCTCATTACGTTGCTCAGTTACAAAAACAGCACCAACAAACACAAAAAAGAGGCTTATCAAACCAAAGTAAAAGTTAGGAGTTAAATTCAAGACTTTATCAAAAGCCACCATAAGTATGGTAAGGAGACCAGCAGTGAGCACAGCAAGAGGAAATCGTCTAAAAACCAAAAACACATTTGGCAAAATCGAGCCTGCAATAGAAGACACACCAGACATAAAAAAACTCCCTCAACCAGCCGTAAAGATAATCAGACCATTGACTTGGACGGCCTCTTTACCCTATCGAGCTTCACTTTATCCGCTCCACCAAAAGGATCAATATTTTACTGACCATATTTCTTCAGCACGACTGACGCAGCTTTAGTTAATGCATCAGCAATAACCGCCTGCCCCTCAGCCGTTGGATGAAAAGCTCCCGAATATGTACCAGCTACCAACACCTGCAATGGTCGTAACTTCTTGAATTTCCTCATAATAGCCCCAGATAAATGCAGATGGCCAGTTAAATATGCATCATTTGGAGTACGAAACCACCGCTCACGAGATGCATAAGGGACATAATCAGCCGGGTTATAATGTGTCCATTGCCCATTCTCCCAAAAAGGAAGCTCTAGCTTTTCAGCAATTTGGTCCTTCCGGTCTTCCGCTTGTGCGCAAATTCCGTGGCTGGTAAAGGCATCACGGTGTCCTTCAACAAAAGTCCATTTATAGCGTTTTGCCTCACGACGCATCGCCTTGTTTAAACTCTCAGCAAAACTTTCAGCTTCACTTGCCCTCTTGTTTGAAAGTGAAAACAGAGGTGAAACATCCATGCCCAAAGCTCCATCGTCACAAACCCGCTTCCCCTTATCCCGAAACGTCATGTTCGGATAAGCGGTAAGAAGAACACGGTCAGGCTGTCCCCAAGAAATCAGCAACACATTATGAAGCGCCCGGCGCAAAGCCTTATAGCGCAGCTTCAATTCTTTGATACGCCCTTTCGCCTGATTATGATTTAGAATGGCACCCATCCAGCCACCAACCGTTTTCAACTGTATGGAATCTCTGACCACAACATTGGCCACAAGACTAGAAAAGTTCACATCATTCCCACCAATAGATACCATCAACAAATCAATCCGCCTGGCATTTTTACGCGCACACCGTTTCACCGGCAAATCATGTAAAATCTCGAGTTTACCATCCACTCCAAATGCACGGGCATATTGCTTGTTCTCAGCTCTGCGTCCGCCGCATTGCGCTTCAGCAACCGCACTGATCTGGGAAAGTTTCGGCGGCGTTTCCGACCACTCATTTCCTTTAAACCTCAAAAACAGGCCATGAGTAATCTGCGCCCCAGCACAAGAAAACCCAGCAAAGGTAACGGCGCGTTGTGGATTTTTAAGCGCTAGCTGCAAACTCGCACGCATCTGATGAGAATATAAAGACCGATGACAAGATTGCCCCTGCCACCGAGCTTTGTATTTCATAAAATTTCGATCAGCTAATTCCCGCCATTTGCCAACCCTTGTCGGGTAAGCCTTTTTCGGAAACTGTTTTTTAGATTTTTCCTGGTAAAAAACTGATCTTGAGCGAGAAAAACGAACCGGCACATCCGGGTTTCCCTCACCAGAGGCAAAACTATCGCCGATGCCCACAATGAAAATATCTTTGACTTTAATTTTTTCTTTTAAGAAAGTCCCATCAGAAGCTTTAACATCTATAATCGCACCAGTTGGATAAGGAACATCAAATTCAGCTCGTTGATCACAAGGCGCTTTCACCGTTTTGATGCGTTTTCTCTTCCCCTTAAAATACGTCATAGACCAACGACAAGAAAGCTCAGCACGCCCCTTACGTTCTGTGGCCTTCTCAACTTCGGCCTGACCTTCTCTTTGAAATTCTAACCAAATTCTATGAGATTTAGGGTGAAGGTAATTTTTATTCTTGCCCGCACATTTCTGATAGCTTGCCTTTTTCGAAGACCAACAGGTTTTGTCATAAACCGTTTTCGCCCACCCCATTGGGTTTTCAGCAGCTAACCGTCGCTCAATGCTTAAAATAGGCGTCTCACGTTCTTCATCTGTCAGCTGCTCATATACGGCTCGGTGGATGCCAGTGTGTTCTGGCCTGTGAAACAAACGAAATGGATTTAACAATTCCCATTTAATTTGTGCCGTTTTCTCAGAGGCCTGCACTTTAGTCAAAGCACCTGCGTTTAGGAAGACACAGCAAAAACAAAAAAGTACAACGGGAAAAGTTCGAGACAGAAAAGACATACCACATCCTTGAATTGACATTTCTATTCTATTTTTTATTTCCTAATTAT
Source organism: Hyphomicrobiales bacterium 4NK60-0047b (assembly GCA_040367435.1). Lineage (NCBI taxonomy): Bacteria > Pseudomonadati > Pseudomonadota > Alphaproteobacteria > Hyphomicrobiales > Hyphomicrobiales bacterium 4NK60-0047b. The sequence continues at coordinate 320,703 of BAABWY010000001.1, forward strand.
GACAAGCAAAAGGTCAGACTTAATAGAGCAAAAAGTTCACAACAATATCTCTTTAAGTCATGAGCAAATCTATCGCTTAAAGTAGAGTGTAAAAAAAATCTTGAGAGGGTTTAAAGTTGTAATTCCGGCCTCTCCCCTCTGGCGCTCCCTTAATGCTAAAGTCACCAAAGACGGGACCAATAACCAACGGGCAAACAAAGATTTATGCTTAGCCGGCACTTTTTTCATATGCGCCTTAATATCCCAACTCCCAATCATCAAACCATCAACAAGGTCATCCATGAATTTCGTTTTAGACAAAGCTTTAGCATCAGCTCCTTTGTTTAACTCGGAACTTACCTTATCAATAAGAAAGTCCTCATGAAACAAATCATGTTGGCTCATTATATTTTGCGGTAACGGCATGATCTCTCGGTGCAAAAGACCATTTAACTCAGCTAACATAGTCGCAAGACCAAAGGCCTTTCCTGCTTCAGAACAAATAAAATCTTGATTATCAAACTGACCATCTGTCAAGATCAAGCCAGCTCTTAAAAAACTGCCATAACGTTGGTCCAATATAGAATGGAATTCAACCTTCGTTTTAACCGGTTCTTTTTGAATCTCAAAACCAAAGCTATCAACAAGTCCGATCAGTTCTTTAAACAACTCATCACCTGATTTTTTAAAATAAGGCGCCAATCCATCAGCAACAGGATGTCCAACACTTTCACCTCGCAAAAGTTTTAACAATTGATCCCGCCACCATTGAAGACGAATTTCTCCAAGCAGTGGCTCATTCACCTTTATCGATATTTGCTCAACATCCATGAAAAAACCAAAGAGCCAGCTTAATGCTACTCGTTGCTCCAAAGGAGAAAAACGAACGCTCAAATAACCAGCATAATCATGATGCTTTAAGCGCAAAACAATCGCTTCTAACTCGTCTTGATTTTCACCTTGAGGAAACACTCTTAAACAACCTTTTTTATTATTAGCGGCAATTTATTTGACATTTTGTTAGCGTGCCTTCAGGTTGCCCACTAGCAACCGTGCTTTTTAGTGGCGCTTCAGATGCCCACCAGCATCCGAGCTTTTATCCGTGTTAGTCAACAGCAATAAAAGCCGCAGCAACTTTGCGTCCCTCAGCAATTAACACATTATACGTCCGAGCCGCTGCACCAGTGTCCATCACTTCAAGCCATAAACCTTTTCCCGGCCCTTTTTCATGTCCTGGTTTAGTTGTAGCATTTTGAAAAGCTTCTTTTAATTCTTTGGAGGGAAACCGTTGCTTAACGCCTGTGCCAAAAATTAAAAACTCATGGGCATCAGCTTCATCAAACACCGCTTGAAAATGCGACGGCTGAACCTCATCAAATTCAGTCACATCCCACCCATAAATACCACTTTGCAAAATCAACAAAGATCCCTTGTGGCTCATCTCACCAAAACGAAAACCACCATTGCCATAAGCCTCTAACTCAAGAGCCTCAGGGTAATATGCTTCATGTTTCATTTCATAACTTTCATAAGTTAGCTCGCGCAAAAACTCTCTTCAAACAATCCACCTTGTTCCAATAAAGAAACAACAATTGACTGACGCAGGCCATATTGCTTTTTGTCTTTTATATCAATATTTAAAGCAAAAAACATAACCCTTTGCTGAGCTTTTGCCCAACCAATATGCGGCTTATCTTTTCGAAAAGCCAATCCAGTTTTTCCCTTTATTTCAAAACACTTATGTTGTGTAACAGGCAAAATGTCGCGAACAAAGACCTGCCCCTTTAGAGAGGCATCTAAGTCCCCGCTATAGAGCTTTTCAAGAAAATCAACCTGCTCAACAGCTGAAACACGCAAATCTCCTGACAACCAAAATTTAGCAATACCCCCGCCAATTTTCTCATTGCCATAAGATAAACGATTAAGCCAATATTTCATTTTTTGAGAACCAATCGATTTAGCAATTCTTTTATAAACTGGAACAGCCGAAACTTTGATCGCCTCTCTAAATGTTAAATCTTGCTCCCAAGCCTTCAACCACTGCGGTTTTCCATCCCATTTAAATAGATGATTTGCTGTCTTTACAGTACCAGTTTCATAAGCAATCAGACTATGGATAACCTTAAAAGTTGAAGCAGGTATCTTGCGTTTTTGAGCTCTTTTAAAATCATAAACATGATACTGCTTGCGGCCAAGTTCCTTGAAAACAACCGTTCCTTGCACACCCTCCTTTTTAAAAAAATTTTCCCATTCAGGGTGTGAAATACTCTCGTGGGAGTGAGCAAAGCCCAGAGTGCCACAAAGCAAAACCAAAGCTGTAACAAATAGTCCAAAGACATATTTCATAGTTTTAAACCCAGTTAGAAAAAACGAAAAGAAGCAAGAAATAACTTACAAAACAAAAAGTCAAAGAGATGACCGCCTCTCATAACCCAACAACTAACAGACACAAAAAAGGCGCTGTAAACAGCGCCTTTTTAAAAGAAATATATGAACTCTTATTTCGCAGTGCCCGGCTCTTTAAATTTAGCACCACCAAGGCCGCTCCAATCCCGTTTCACACCAACAAGTAACAATACTGGTGACGCGATAAAGATAGATGAATAGGTACCAACCAAAACACCCCAGATCATCGCAAAAACAAAGCCGCGGATCACTTCACCACCAAAAACAAACAATGAAACAAGAGCAATCAATGTTGTAACAGATGTCAAAATCGTCCGAGAAAGCGTTTCATTAATAGAAACGTCTAGTAACTCGTTTAGTGGCATCTTTTTATATTTACGCAAATTTTCACGCACACGGTCATAAACAACAACCGTATCGTTGAGAGAGTAACCAACAATCGTCAGCAAAGCCGCAATGATAGAAAGCGTAAATTCAAGTTGCAACAGTGAGAAAATACCAATGGTAAGCACAATATCATGCACAAGCGCTACAACAGCACCTAGTGAGAATTGCCATTCAAACCGAAGCCAAATATAAATCAACACAACAATAATCGCAGTGATCACCGCAATGATACCAGCTTGTGTCAACTCACCAGAAACCGTTGGACCAATTACTTCAGTGTTACGAAATTCATAAGCATCACCCAATGTCACTTTGATTTTATCAAGTGCTTTTTGGTTGGCTTCTTCATCACCTGCTTGCGATTCAATCCGCACCAAAACATCACGCGGATCATTAAATTGCTGAATTTGAACATCACCAAACCCAAGCGCACCAACTTTTTCACGCACATCAGCAATGTCAGCTGGTCCAGCCTTATGACGAACCTCAATCGAAGTACCACCAATAAAGTCGATACCATAGTTCAAACCTTTGGTTGAAAACAAAGCAATCGATGCAATCATCGCAATTCCTGAAAGGATAAACGCAATTTTTCGCATTGAAACAAACGGAATTTTTGTACCATGAGGGACAAAATCAATACCTTTAAACGCCATAGAATGATCCCCCTATATTGGCATATCAATAGTTTTAGAACCCTGCGACCGCAGCCACCAAGCAACCAGCCATCTGGTTAATACAAATGCTGTAAACACAGATGTAAAAATACCAATCGACAAAGTCACAGCAAAACCGCTAACCGGTCCAGAACCAAGCCAGAAGAGAATGATCGCCGCCAAAAACGTCGTGATATTCGCATCCAAGATGGTTGAAAGGGCTCTGGAATAACCAGACTCAATCGCGCTAATCGCTGTTTTACCAGCTCGTAATTCTTCACGGATCCGCTCAAAAATAAGGACGTTCGCGTCAACCGCCATACCCATAGTAAGAACGATACCAGCGATACCTGGCAAAGTTAAAGTCGCTTGCAGCAAAGAAAGTGCCCCGATAATCATCGAAATATTAATGAGAAGAGCAATGTTCGCATAAAGGCCAAATGTGCCATAAGCCAGCAAGATAAAGGCTACAACACCAACAAGACCAATAATTGCCGCCAGCTTACCAGCAGCAATAGAGTCAGCACCAAGGCTCGCATCAACTGTGCGCTCCTCTAGTATAGTCAGTGGCGCTTCCAATGAACCAGAGCGTAATAAAATCGCAAGGTCATCGGCAGTCGAAACTGTAAAGTTCCCTGAAATCTGACCTGAACCACCTGTAATCGCTTCTTGAATGGTTGGAGCCGAAATCACTTCACCATCAAGAACAATCGCAAATGGACGGCCCACATTCGCCGCTGTCACATCACCGAAACGAACAGCACCACGTGAATTCAAACGGAACGAAACAACCGGCCGACTTGTTTGCGGGCTAATCTCTTGCCGCGCATTCGCCAAATCAGCACCTGTGATTAAAGGCTCATCTTCTAAAATGTAATGTGAAGAATATTGATCTTTTGACGGGTAAATTGTAGTCCCGGGCTCAGTTAAACCATCAGCAGCTTCTTCAGCATTTGCGGGACGTACTACCAAGTGAAACGAAAGCACCGCTGCTTGTTTCACAACAGCTTTCAACTTATCAGGATCATCAAATCCAGGTACCTGAAGCAAAATCCGGTCTTCACCTTGGCGCTGAATAGAAGGCTCTGTCGTACCCAAAGCGTCAACCCGGCGCCGAACAACTTCAATCGCAGAGTCAATAGAAGACGATATTTTAGCAGTAATAGCTGGCTCAGAAGGCTTCACAACAATGCGTCCATCAGCCGTCTTCTCAACGTCGACATTATTACCCGGCGTCGTACCAAAAGATGTAGATGGCAGTGGCTGAATAAGTGTGCGAGCTGCTTGATAAGCTTTTTCCAGATCAGCTGGATCAGAAGGCTTAAACTCAACCCGGTCTTTTTTCGCGCTTAAATCACGATAGCGAATAGCACCGGTCCGTGCAGCTCCTTCACGCTTGCCGCGCAATACAGTCCGCACATTGCCGCGCAATATCTTGATTTGCTTCTCAATAAGCAGATCTTTATCCATTTGCAGCAGCAAATGAGAACCACCTCGCAAATCCAGACCAAGGTTCAGTCTTAAATTCTGAACAAATTGCGGGTACTTAGCCAAATCTTTTTCAGGGATTAGGTTGGGGGCCGCACAAAACACACCCAAAAGGGCAAAGCCCCAAACTATAAATGTTTTCCATCTAGAAAAATGCAGCATGGAAAATGCCTTTCACACCAAAAAGCACAGAAGAGAACATGAAAGACCTCCCGTGCAAAATCTATCATTATTTTTCGTTAACAGGTTCCGTTTTCACGCGAAGTTTCGCAACAGACCCACGTGCAACCCGAACTTTAACCCCGTCAGCAATTTCAACCTGAAATTCATCATCACCAACCACTTTGGTAATTTTGCCGATCAAGCCACCATTGGTCACGATGTTGTCGCCGCGCCGTAAATTATCAATCATCTCGCGGTGTTTCTTCATCTGAGTTTGCTGCGGTCTGATAATAAGGAAATACCAAATTGCGATTAGCGGTAAAAACAGCATAACCGTCCCTAAAATATCACCGGCACCACCGCCACTTGTGGCTGACTGTGCGAATGCAGGAGTTATCAGCATAAAATTCTATTCCCTTTATAAATCTTCGATGAACGTTTAACACAACCGAAAGCCTGAATTGAGAGCCTCTGGTCAGCAAAAAGTGAATATAACCTCTTGAGCTTCCATTGCAAGAGAAGCATGAACTTCTATACTGCGAAATCAATGAAAAATCTCGAAAATTAACCCATATGATGAATACCGAACCAATAAATTTAGGAATTAACCCATAAGTTGAGCAAAACGGCCTAGAAGATGAGCAAGACCAAATGACAAAACCCGACAATATCGCCAAAGACCTCGCCCGAATAGCAGATGCATTAGAACGTTTAAGCCCGAAACCAGCCCAAATTCCTGACTTCTCATATAAAACTGGTGAAGCAACAGGCTATTTATGGGAAGGCGAAACCAAGTCATTCACAGCCATTAAGCAAATTAACTATATCGAGCTTAATCTACTCATTGGCATTGATGATCAAAAACAAAAGCTGCTCAACAACACAAGAGCTTTCGCAAAAAAGCTCCCCGCCAACAACGCGCTTCTTTGGGGGGCGAGAGGCATGGGCAAAAGTTCTCTCATCAAATCAATACACAATAAAGTCTCAAAGGAAGTCTCAAAGAAAAAATTAAAACACCCGCTCATTCTCATCGAAATCTTAAGAGAAGATATCACGACGCTAAATGAATGTTTGAGAATTTTAAAAAACCAGGACGCACAATTTATCTTGTTCTGTGATGACTTATCATTCGAACCAAACGACGCGTCATACAAATCTTTAAAAGCCATGCTCGAAGGCGGCATTTCCGGGCGGCCCTCCAATGTTATCTTTTACGCCACCTCAAACCAACGCCATCTACTAGCCCGTGATCAAAGCGAATATAATCAAAAAGATTACATCCATAATAACGACCTCTCAAACGAGAAAATCTCTCTCTCCGACCGCTTTGGCCTATGGCTTGGCTTTTACAATTGCGACAAAGCTCACTATGACGAAATCGTCAAAACCTACGCGAAAGATCTTGATATAAAATTAGATACAGACGAGCTGATAAAAAGAGCCCACCTCTGGACCATCGAACGAGGCAGCCGTTCGGGGCGCGTCGCCCGTCAATTCATCGAACATTTAATGGGAGAGCTGGGAGCTGAGTAGAATACCATACTTAAAAATTTGAGTGAGACTTCCTCACCATTTAAGCCACCATCTTGAATACCTGACCTCACAACTTTTCACGGCGAAGTGAAAAGTTGTAATCCCAGCAACAGCAATATCTCATGTATATTTATTTCCAAGATTAAATGTTAGGGAACAATATTATGGAACGCAAAGCTGTTGAACTTATTCTTTATCGTTGGGCTGGATCATGGGGCCCTTTCAAAGTTAAAATTCCTTGTGGCGAATGTGCATTAACTGTCGATGTAATAAAAGACACATTGGAAACCGAACTAAATGGCATACCTGTTAATTTTGTCATTCGCGAATGGTTGTCTGAATGGTGGAAACCGTTGATGAAAGGTGGTTGGCACGCTCCAATTGTCATCGTTGGTGATAAGATAGTCAGTCAAGGACATGCCCTCAATCGCGGCGTCTTAACTGAAGCGGTTATTGAAGAGCACGTAAAATTAACAGCAATAAATGGTAATCATATTTTCGGTAAAGAAACATGCCCACATTGCGTAAGAGCAAAAGGCTATCTAAATGATGCCAATATTGATTTCAATTATCATGATGTCGTGAAAGACCCACGTGCATTATATGAGATGATCAGCCGAGTAAAACCAATCGTCGGACCAAAAACCCCAATTACAGTACCACAAATCTGGCTAGACGGTACATATGTTGGGGGCGCAGATCAACTAGGAAAACTTTTAAACCGCGATGTTGAAGTAAACCCAGAACGGGGGCAAAATTCTCTAACAGCAGAACCCGTGATTGCAACAGCCTAATATGAAAAGAAAATAAGATTTTAATTTGGAAAATTAATTTAAAAAAATGCCAAATTCTGACCCGTTTTCAATTTTCAGCAACCATAAACCCTATATATCTAAGCACAGCAAATGAGTTACCCTGGCAATTCAAACTTGCTGTGCTCAATTGATTTTAAAGGGCTCTTCTCAAAGCAATCAATCAATCAATCAATCAATCAATCAATCAATCAATCAAAACTTGATGGCAAACTACGAGCTGAGAAGGTCTATTTATTCTTTTTCAACTTCTTCAAACAATCAGCCCCATCTTGAGGAAGCATCATATCAAGGCACTTCTGACGCTTGCTTTTACGGGCGCTATTAGCACGAGAACTAGTTTCAAACTTTTCAATGGAGTGAAGGTTATTAGACTGGGATTTCATTTTAGCTCCCGCTAGCACAGGAGCCGGAAGAGCAATTACCAAAACCATTAATGCAAAAAATTTCTTATACATCGTGAATTCCTTTTACTTAAAGTTACCTCCATTGGTCGCAAGAGCGCGGTGTTTGGTTCACTGTTTTAAGAAATTAAGGAGGAAGAGCTATGAAATTTCATAAGCTAAAAGAGCCCTGTGAAAAAAATCACGAAAGAAATCTTAGATGATGACGTAATGTTTTTATGAGCTAAAAAATTTTCTACTACTCTGAAGCCAGAGTAAGCCTAGATAGAATCCGCCTCTTCTTGAGAGGCGCTCGCAACTACCTTGCGGTACATATGCCAGCTGGCATGTCCAATCACAGGCAAAATAACCGGAAGAGTGATAAAAACACTTATAATAGAAACTAACATGAAGAGGGCAATAATGATGGCCCAAACAAGCATTGATACCGGATTGAGCATAACTGCTTTCACACTCGTCGTCATAGCTGTAACAAAGTCAATTTCACGGTCGAGCAATAAAGGAAATGAGATAACACCAACGGAGAAAACTATGGCTGCCATAATAGCCCCAACAAAATTGCCAAGCAGGAGAAAATACAGTCCCTTAGTTGTTGTCAGTGAACTTAAAAAATTTTCAAGTTGTAGTTCTCTGAGGCCAAAGAAAAGCAGATATACAATAAAAGCGTAATTAACCCAGATGAAAAAAGCAAAACCCGTCACAAGAGCCATCCACCCCATATCACGGTCTTGCTGACGCCAAACAGTCCCAAGAATAGCGCGCCATGAAAGTGGCTGGTCTTTCTCAAGCCGGCGACTAACTTCATAAACCCCAGTGGCTACAAAAGGAGCAATAAAAGCAAACCCAAGCGCTGCGGGGTAAGCAAAATAAGGCATAGATACAATAAAAAGCAGCCAGAGAACCAGCCAACCGCTCAGAGCATAAACACCGCCAAAAAAGAGGCCATAAATAGGAGCCGCTCTAAAATCACGCAACCCAAGCATAAGGCACTCAAAACCAGTGCTGATGTTAATGCGGCGAAGATCAGGAATATCCATAATCCGCGGCGTAACGTTTTTCTGCTCTGTAGTGTTGTTTTCTATCATTCTAGAATTATTACTTAGCTACCACACCTAGGCAAGTAAATTTTTTATTTTATGTTGTAAAATTTTTAGATAGCAAAGGTTGAATTTTCAAAAACTCTTCATCGGCATCTTCATCCCAAGGCCATGTACCGTTTGTTGTCGGCCATACACACTGCAATATTGGAAAATCTTCCCGATTATAATACCAATCAGCCCAAGCCATATATTCTTTCTTTACAGGTTCCTGTGCGGAGGTCATAAAAACTTTAAAACCCTCCAAAAAACCATCGTAATAAGAGTTAGCTTTAAAAGTAATTTTCCCTGATTTAACATCCTCACCAATATTATTTATAATTGAATGCTCAAGTTCTCCGCTTAAGCCAAAAATTATAATCTCAGGATGATTAAAGTTCTCCCAAAGCCCTGTTGAATACGAAAAAGTAGGCCCTGTTTCTTCTTCCCTATTTCGAACTTACATTACATGCCAACCATAATCTGAAATGATTTGCCTAAACTTTTCTTCTTCTGGAGTAAATGCCATTAATTAAAATCTTTCAGCAGAAACAGTAAAACCGGATCTTTACATTTATCAATTTCACAAAAAACAATTCAAGAAGAAGTGAAACTTAAACCGGTAAAATTCAGCGTCAGATTAATATCTGTCATTTATGAAAAAGGGTGCCACCTGGACACCCCAAAAAACCAACCCTAAAGATCAGTAAATTACACTTTTAATTTCAACAAAATAGAAACACCTGAGATCTATTAAATAGAGAGGACTTTAACGCCCTATCTCATAGCCAAATATTTCATTGGGTTTACAGGTTTCGAGCCTTTGCGCAGCTCAAAGTGTAACTGCGGTTGGTTCACAGTTCCTGATTTGCCAGATTTAGCAATCAATTGGCCACGAGAAACTTTATCACCACGCTTTACCAATAACTTGCTGTTATGGGCATATGCACTGACCCAGTTATTCTTATGGCGCACTAAAATTAAATTTCCATAGCCTTTTAGCTCATTGCCAGCATAAGCAACAACACCGCTTTCAGCAGCCTTCACTTTTGTGCCAACAGGCACAGAAAGGTTCACACCATCATTGATCGTTCCACTTTTCTGGCGACCAAATTTAGAAACAATGCGTCCACCAACTGGCCACATAAACCGATGTGGTCCTGAAAGCCGTTTCGAGACGCCAGCATCAACTGATTTAATCTTATTTTTAGCAACAACTTTCTTTCGAACAGGAACAGGAGCTTTTGATGTCTTCTGTTCAAGCTTTGAAAGCCCAGCTTTGCGATCAATAGAAGCAACACGAACAGGTTGCTTACGTCTTTGCTTCCCAGGAATTACCAACTCTTGGCCCAACTTCACCTGACCAACATCATCAAGTCCATTGGCATCAGCTAAATCTTGCGGAGAAACACCAGAGCGCCGTGCAATGCTATAAACCGTATCACCGCTTTTCACCCGGTATGTATCACCAGGTTTAAGCGAAGCAACAACAGGTCTTTTCTCGGCTAACTTTTGAGAAACTTCATCAACATTTCTCTGGCTAACACCCGGAATACGCAACCGCTGGCCAAGTTTGATGCCAGAGCCATCAATATTATTCTCACTACGAATGTCATTAGCATTTACGCTGTAGCGCTTTGAAATATTATAAAGCGTATCACCCTGCACAACTCTATGCTCAACAAATTTCTGAGAGGCTTGTTGACGGCGCGGTTGCTGGTAATCGCTTTCTTTGCGCGCATTTTGCGGCACATAACGATAAGTGGTTACTTTGCGAGTTGGCTGGTCGCGAGTTTCATCGCGCCGTGTTGATTGCTGAATATCAGGCAATTGCTCTCGTTGAACAGAATTTTGATCATATCCATTTTTATTTTGGAAACGGTTATCATAATCGCGTCGATTATCAAGCGTACTCTTCGTGTCATAAACATCGCGCTCTGAATAATCTTTATAAATCTTCTTTGGCTGGTAACCATCCCGCGAATTATTAAAACGATTTTGACCGTATTTATTCTCAGCATATTGCTTTTGAGAATATTGCTGACGGTAATCTTTATAATCATTACGCCCGTAATCATTTGAGCGAACATTATTATATTGGTTCTGGCCAGAACTATAACGATCTGCAGATTTTTGATAATCAGATTGCTTGAAATCTCGGTTATATTGAGATTGACGATAATCTGGCTGTGCATAAGATCTATCAGCAGATTGATCGCGCTGAGCTCTGTTACCATTTATCGGGGTGTCTTCAGAAATCCCACTTTGTTTCATCCCCAAACTTGGGGCATCAAACCGGGTCATATTGGAACTACATGCTGGTAACACCACACACATAGCCACAATCACTGTTAAACGCGTTACTATACTCACAACAGGCCTCTATCACGCATACTAAAAAAAAGTGGAACTGCCCACTTCTAACATAGTTAAATTTAAGCCTGCGAAAGATTAACAAAACCTTAATAGTTACAATTTGAGCTATTAACCTCAATATTTATAGTTAAGATTTAGTTAATATCGCGGCCTTAAAAACCTAGAAAGATGCATCATAGTGCAATTGAAACCAATTGAAGTTCAACCAGCCTGCCCACCAACAAGCCCTTTAAGAGCGTTCAAAAAACACTCAAGCTTGCACAATCACTCCATTTCATCAGTCCATCTCACCAGATTCTCCCAAAAGAACATGATAAAACAGCATCAAACCATAAGTTTACTCATGAATGTGATTGAAAAGCGGCAGAATAAGAAGAAAACGGGTTATAGCCTATAACCCTCAGATATCATTGAACTTTTGCGCAAGCGCATGACAACTTTCATGATGAGTTAGATTGAGGTGCAGAGGTGTAATTGAAATATAATCATTATAAACCGCCCAAAGATCCGTTCCTTTCGCTGGTTTTGAGAGTTTTCTCTCAAAATCAAACCAGAAATAATCACGCCCGCGCGGATCTTGCCGCGTATCAATGCGCAACAAACCTTGATCCCTCTTGCCCTGAACCGTAATGAGCTTACCCTTTACATCTTCAGGCGCACAATCAGGAAAGTTAATATTCAAAGGAATATCAGCGTTAATCCCTCCCTCTACAAGAGTAGAAATTAACGAAACCGCATGAGTTTTAGGGGTTTCCCAATTCACAGATTGAGGCGATTTAATCCCTGTTGCCAAACTAACAGCAATGGAAGGTATGCCAAGCAGAGATCCTTCAAATGCCCCCGCAATCGTCCCGGAATATGTCACATCATCCGCAATATTTTGCCCATGATTAATGCCAGACAAAACAAGATCAGGCGGTGTATCCCCTAAGAATTTACGCACCCCCATAATCACACAATCAGTCGGTGTGCCTTGAATAGAAAAGGTTTTTTCATCATGCTGAGAATGGCGCAATGGCTCATGCAAAGTGAGAGAATGAGACACACCGCTATTATCAAGAGCCGGCGCAATCACCCACACATCATCTGAAAGCTCACGGGCAATGCCTTCTAAAACCTTTATTCCTGTAGCATCAATTCCATCATCATTTGTTACAAGAATTCGCATAAAGAAAAGCACTCCGCTTTAGGGTTGTTTATTTTCGCATTTAAAAAACCGTCATCTCAATAGGCCAGTTCAATATTTAGCAAGTAAGTTAATTAGCTTTAATGACGTCTATTCCACCCATATAAGGTTTTAGAACCTCAGGAACAACCACACTGCCATCAGCTTGTTGATAATTTTCTAATACGGCGACCATAGTTCGCCCAACAGCAAGGCCAGAACCATTGAGCGTATGCACAAAACGCCCGCCCTTCTCACCTTCAACACGATAACGCGCATTCATCCGCCGCGCTTGAAAATCACCACAAACAGAACAGCTTGAAATTTCGCGGTACATATCCTGGCCCGGCAACCAAACTTCAAGGTCATAAGTGCGCCGTGCACCAAAACCCATATCACCAGTACAAAGCTTCATAACCCGGTAGGAAAGTCCAAGACGTTTTAACACTTCTTCGGCACAACCGGTCATTCGTTCCAACTCTTCACCAGAATCTTCAGGCCTTGTCACTGAAACCATCTCAACTTTCATAAACTGATGTTGACGGATCATCCCCCGTGTATCACGCCCGGCAGATCCAGCTTCAGATCTGAAACAAGGAGTAAACGCCGTGAAGCGGCGCGGCAAATAATCTTCATCAATGATGCTATCTGAAACAATGTTCGTCAGTGGCACCTCAGCCGTTGGAATAAGGTAATGATCACCCGTTGTTTTAAAGAGATCTTCCTCAAACTTCGGCAATTGCCCCGTCCCATAAAGCGCGTTGGCTTTCACCAAAGTTGGCGGAGAAACTTCTGTATATCCATGCTCACCTGTTTGTAAATCAAGCATAAATTGAGCAAGCGCCCGCTCTAACCTGGCAAGAGCGCCAGATAAAACAACAAACCGACTACCAGACATTTTCGCAGCTGTTTCAAAATCCATCAAACCAAGCGCTTCACCAATGTCAAAATGTTCTTTAGGTTCAAAATCAAAAGACGGCTTATCACCAACCGTACGAACAAGTTCATTATCATCTTCATCATTACCAACCGGCACATCTTCATGTGGCAAATTAGGGATCGAAGATAAAAGCGCATTTAATCGGTCATTTATCTCGCGCTCAGTTTCTTCACCATTTTGAATAAACTCTTTAATCTTCGCAACTTCTTCAATGGCAGCAGCTGCTGCTGCCTCATCACCAGATGCTTTCGCCTTACCTATTTCCTTAGACGCTGTATTTCTCTTAGCCTGAGCATCTTGCAAAGCTTTCAAATGATCACGGCGCTCTCCATCAATCTTCAAGATGTCTGTTGAGAGAGGCGCAGCTCCACGCTTTGCTAGCCCCGCATCAAAGGCTTCACTATTCTCACGGATCCACTTTAGATCAAACATAAACCACCCCTATAAAAACGGCGCAGTGCGCCTTGAAAGTTCATTGAAAATGACAAAGAAAAACAACTGATATTCTCATAACCTCAAATAGAGTTATGCAGACAAACCATTAACTATCACAAGGAAACAAATTAGAAAAGTTGAGAAAAGTGCAAAGAGTACCACTTATTAAAAGGCGTCTACGCGAAAATAGGTATTAAGTTCATTTAGATGCATATCGCATAATATTGAATTCATAAGAAAAGCTTCTGAAACAGCTCAACGAAGAAGGGAGTGCTCTACATCAGAGCACGGACATGGCACCAGTGCGGGTGCGTAGTGGGCATCTGAAGCACAACTAAAAAGCCCCTGAGAGAAAATAAAGCTGCCCTAATCACGTGCCGCTTCTTTTTCGTCACGCTTCTTTTCAACCAACATAACCATCCAAATGGAAAATTCATAAAGAAGATAAGTCGGTAACGCCAAACCAAGCTGGCTCATTGGGTCTGGTGGTGTTAGTAATGCAGCAGCTGCAAACACCGCCACAACAGCATAACGCCGCTTGGCTTTTAGCCAATCAGAAGTCACCAACCCAGCTTTTCCAAGCAAAGTCAGAACAACAGGCAGTTGGAAACAAAGCCCAAACGCCATAATCAGCGCCATAATAAAGGAAAAATATTCACTCACCCGCGCCACAAGCTTAATCTGAACACCAGTATCACCAGCTTGCTGCGTTGATAGGAAAAAACCGAGTGCTAACGGCATAACAATATAATAAACAATCGACGCCCCAATGATAAACAACACAGGTGTTGCAATCAAATAAGGCACAAACGCATGGCGCTCATTTGCATAAAGGCCAGGCGCAATAAATCTATAAATTTGAAAAGCAATAAGAGGAAATGAGATTACAAAGGCACCAAACAAAGACATCTTCAACTGCGTAAAGAAAAATTCATGAGGAGCCGTAAATTGCATATCAATAATTTGATCAGGCCCAACAGCACGTTCATAGGGGCCTAGTAAAAAATTATAAATCGTAGAAGCAAAATAAAAACAGAACACAAAAGCAATCGCCATCGCCACAAGAGACCACAAAAGCCGTGTTCTAAGCTCAACCAAATGAGCAATCAGAGGAGCTTTACTGTCCTCAACACTATCAACACTCATGAAACTTGTTTCTCCTGAGCCATTTCTTGATCAATGCCTTGACCTTCGCTCACGCTCTCAGTTGCCACCTCAGAACCTTTAGACGCACCATCATCTATCGCCCCAATGGCATCGGCCTCACCTTTGCTGGCTTCCATTTCTTCTGCTGTACGAATAGGATTCTCTGTCCGTTGCTTCTCATCTTCGAGAATTTGTTCATTCCATTTATCAAGATCAAAGTCATCAACGGTTTCATCACCAACCATGTCACCCATAATTTTATTCGGGTCTAAGTCTTCTTGAATGCCTTTAACACTGGCTTTCAGTTCACCAAGTTCACCTTCATCCATTGCATCTTCAAATTGGCGTTGAAAAGAACTTGCCGTATGTTTAGCCTTGCGGATCATTTGCCCAATACGCTTCATCATGCCAGGCAGCTCTTTTGGGCCGACCACAATCAGCGCTACAAGTCCAACGACAAGTAATTCACTCCAGCCAATATCAAACATGGAAAGTTACTCCATTTGCGTTCAGCTAAAAAGCCAAACGTTTTTGTGATTTACTTAAACTTGATGTTTCTTTTTCATATGAAAACTAATCAACAAAAAACCATAAACATCTAACTCGAAATTGAATAACTGAAAACTCTAGATTTTGTTTATCAAAAGAAGAGCGACTACACATTCAAACAAGGTCCTGAGATCTTGATTGATAAAATGTGGTTCACTCCCTAATTTTGCGCAAAACCACACTTTACATTTTTAATAAACGCTCAGCTTTAAAATCTAAAAATTAAACATCATTCATTTCAATGCAAAGATTTAAGATAAATCAGCTTTTTCTTTATTTAATGAGCCAGATTTGTCCGCATCACTACCTTGCTCAATAGAATGAACATTTGATGCAGTATCTTCGTTCTCATCTTTCAGACCTTTTTTAAAGCTTGTAATGCCTTTAGCAACATCACCCATCAAATCTGAAATTTTACCGCGGCCAAATAAAAGCACTACAAGTAGTAAAACTATTAAAATTTGCCAAATACCAGGGTAACCCATACTTCTTTTCTCCTAACGCCAAAAGCGCATTTTCTTGTTCTTTATTCCAATATTACAAAAACAACCCATATGCGCAACCACTGCGTCTTATATAAGGTTAAACTAAGCAAAGAAAAAGGGCTTAATCGTCTTTTGCCAACACCAAAGGCAGGTCCGCATCTACAAAAACATAAAGCTCATCTCCCACATTAGGGGCTGAATTCTCTCTCAAACGTATTTGTAAGGGAAAATCAAGGCCATTCACCACAATTTCAAGCAAAGCTGAGCCACCTAAGAACTTTCGGTCAATAACCCGCCCCTGAACGCCAGGCCCCTCTTCTGAAACACCAAGCCCAAGAAAACGTGCCCCGAAAACAGCTTCAGTCCCATCATCTAGTCCAGTTGCTGGAAAGCGACCAAAAACCGTCTCAACTTCACCATTTTTAACAACACAAGGGATTTCATTCATTTCAGCACAAATTCGGGCCACAAATAAGGAATTTGGGTGATTATAAATCTCTTCACTCTTCCCAACTTGCAAAATTTGACCATCACGCATAACAGCAATCCGGTCCCCCATCCGCATGGCTTCTTCAGCTTGGTGAGTAACAATAACCGAAGTCGCTCTCATCTCACGTAAAATAGCAAGGGTCTCTTCGCGAATACGATCTCTCAAGCGAGGGTCTAGCCCCGAAAAAGGCTCATCCATAAAGATAATACTTGGTCTTGGTGCAATCGCTCTTGCCAAAGCCACCCGTTGCTGTTGGCCACCAGAAAGAATATGCGGAAAATCTTCTGCATATTGGGCAAGACCTACACGATCCAGGGTCGCTAAAGCAACTCGCTGCGCATCTTTAGTCTCAAAATTTTTAAGACCAAACATAACATTTTGAAGAATGGTTAAATGCGGAAAGAGAGCAAAATCCTGAAACATCAAGCCAACGCCGCGCTTTTCTGGCGGTGTGAAGACATTAGGCCCAACAACTTCCTGATGGTTAAACAAAACCCGGCCACTATCAGGACGTTCAATCCCAGCAGCTATTCGCAAAAGTGTGGTTTTACCACAGCCCGAAGGCCCTAATAAACAAACCGTTTCAGCTGGCTCAATATCAAGACTGACCCCACGAAGCGCACTTTTACCGTCAAATGACCGCGCTAGATTATCAAAAGTTAACCGCGCGGCAATCGTCGCAGCAGCCGATCCACGCCGTCCCCAACCTGGTGATGCTAAACTCAAAAAATAATCTTTCCTCAAGTACCGGCAAAGAAGTAAGTTCAACGCCAAAAATTTCGTAACCAATCACTTATGGCAAAAGAAACACCATCTGTACAGATCGAACTCTAGAAACTGGTTACCATTCTGCTGAATTTTAGCACCTAAAACAGTCCAAACAGCCTATTTCTCAACAAACTGTTGAACTAAGTCTACAGTGCAGGTCACACCAAATAAAACTTTTTGCTAGATTATTGGTCTAGGCTCAGGAGCGGCCCCAGTCAAAGGAGTAGGAAAATGCCAAATTCTTATGTAAACCCCAATTCTTATTTAAACAGAAGACATTTCATTCATGCTCTAGCAGCCGGCAGTTTTACAGCAGCCCTGCCCTACTCCCTTTTCGCAAAACCTCAATCATCCATTTTAAAGAAAATCATACCCTCGTCTGGTGAAGAAATACCAGCCTTAGGCATCGGCTCCTGGATTAACTTTAATGTTGGCAGAGACCCGTCATTACGGAAAAACCGAACAAAAGTGCTTGAAGCTTTTTTTGAAGGTGGCGGCGCCATGGTGGATTCATCCCCCATGTACGGCTCTTCAGAAGAAGTCATCGGCCATATGCTCAAAGAACTCGGATATCCAAAAAACCTATTCGGAGCCACCAAAGTCTGGACTAACTTTGAAGAGCAAGGCCTCACTCAAATCAAACAATCCATGAAATTATGGGGAGTTAAAAAGTTTGAGCTATTGCAGGTTCATAATTTAGTCGCCTGGCAATCCCATTTAAAACTTCTTCAAACACTCAAAAAAGAAGGCCTGGTCCGTTATATCGGCATCACAACAAGTCACGGTCGAAGGCATGACGATTTTCTAGAAATAATGAAATCCGAACCTCTCGATTTCGTTCAACTCACCTATAATATAGAAAACCGAGCAGCAGAAAACAAATTACTCCCCTTCGCTAAAGACAAAGGCATCGCTGTTATAGCCAATCGCCCCTTTTCTAGAGGACGATTAATAGATCAATACAACAATCACCCACTGCCCGATTTTGCCAAAGAAATAGACTGTACTAACTGGCCGCAATTCCTTTTAAAATTCATAATTAGTCATCCAGCTCTAACAGTAGCTATTCCAGCAACTAGCCAAGTTGAGCATGTAAAAGAAAATCTATCCGCTGGCTTAGGGCCCATGCCAGACATGGAAATGAGATCAGAAATGGTAAAGTACTGCGCTACTCTATGAGGGGCCTCGCGTTAGCAATAAAAACCAACAGAGAATAATAAAAAATCGAGCCTTAAGATGAATAGTATAAGCTACCGACTAGATGATCTTTTGCTATTTTCCCCTGATGTATATTTTAGTTCCATAGCATTTTACAATCAGAGCATTTGGCCGTTACCACTACTAGCCATTCTACTATCTTTACTATTTTTCTGGATCACACTTACATTTGATCACAAACAGTCACTTCATCACAAAAAAACAATCGCAGCAGTACTTATAATAGCCTGTGGCTGGGCCTGGTGCGGCGCAATCTATCATTTAAAATTTTATCAGCAGATTAATTGGATGGCTTACTATTATGGGATCGCATTTATCTCACAATCCATTTTGATGGTTCTATGGTTATTGAAAGTATCGTTGATAAAATCTGGACGAGAAAGAACTTCCCATTCAGTGGATCAAATAGCTCTAAATTCAAAATGGCTACAAATCACAGGAAAAATCTTAATTGGGCTAAGCGTTTTTGCTCTTCCCTTCATTGGATTAATCGATGGTCCAAACATCAAAGCAAGTTTACTCTTAGGCCTCTCACCAGCACCAACACTGCTTGCAACATTTGGCTTAAAGCTAATTTCAGAAAAAACACCATGGTGGCTACTAATCATCCCGATTAGTTTTTCAATTGTCGGCCTACTAACCTCTCACACCATAGGATCAGCACAGGCTATAGCCTATCTTTTATGCCTTTTAAGCACCTTAATAATCATCGGAGACTGGCTCACAACCAAAAGAGAAAACACTTAAACACAATTGAGGGATGGCTTAAAACCACCTCTAACTGCCTCATCTTCGTCTTCTTCCATCTCTTCATCCACCTCTTCATCCAACGGCACCTCATCGTCCATCAAAGTCTCGAGCCTTTGCGATGAAGGAACCTCAAAATCAGTTGGTAAAGTGCCATCTAATAACCCAGCTCCCTTTAATTCACTCAGGCCAGGCAAATCATCAATCGCACTTAATCCAAATTGATCGAGGAATAAGTCTGTCGTCCCATACGTAATGGGCCGCCCTGGAGCGCGCCTGCGACCACGCATTTTAATCCAACCGGTCTCAAGCAAAACATCAAGGGTTCCACTAGAGGTCTGAACGCCGCGAACATCCTCAATCTCAGCTCTTGTCACAGGTTGATGATAAGCAATAATCGCCAAAGTTTCCTGAGCGACCTTAGTAAGTTTCTTTTTAACCACTTTATATTTAGTCAAAAATGGTGCCAAGTCTGTTGCCGTTCGGAACGCCCATTTCCCATCAATAGAGACTAGCTGAATGCCTCGCTGAGAAAAATCTGTACTTAATTGTTCAAGCAAAGCCAGAACATCAGCTCCCTCATCCAACTCTTCACTTAAAGCTTGCACGCTCAAGGGGTCTGGTGAGGCAAAAATCAAAGCTTCTAAAATGCGCAAATCATCAAGACGTTCATGTTCTAGATGTCCTTGATCTAGATTTTCTTGATCCAAAGCTTCTTCATTATTCTGTTCATCATGCACATCACTCATCAGCACTCTCCTCAACATTTGGCGTTGATTTGACATAAAGCGGTTGAAACGGACCAGATTGCTTAATCTCAATCACTCCATCACGTGCCATTTCCAAAGTCGCCCCAAACGTGCTGGCAACAGTTGTCTTCATCGGAGATTCAGTCCCCATAAACGAAGCAATAAGTTCATTAATAGGTGCCCACTCAATCGACATACCAAGCAATGAACTCAAACGGTTCCTAGCCTTTTTAATCGACCACACTTTTCGCCTTTTTACTTTATATCCCTGAACAACTTGTCGTTGTTGCTGCGCTGAATAAGCCTTTAACAAATCAAACAACTCAGCTTTATATTCAATTTTGGTAACTGTGTTTCTACCAAGTGGTACTCCAGCCGCAAAAAATTCCTGCCCCAATTGCGGCCGAGCCATCAACTCATTTCCCTTAGCCCGCATAGCTTCCAAACGCTTTAAGCGAAAGGCCAGTTGCGCAGCCAATTGATCACCAGTTGGACTTGCCTCTTCTTCTTCTTCACTTGGCAAAATCAATTTAGATTTTAAAAACACCAACCACGCCGCCATCACCAAATAATCAGCAGCAATTTCTAATCTGTGCTTTTTCAAATCATTGATATATTCAATATATTGAGTGGCAAGGTCAGCAATTGAAATCTGAGAAATATCGAGTTTCTTCTCGCGGGCCAACGAAAGCAATAAATCAAGCGGCCCCTCAAAACCATCCAGCTCAATAAGCAAACGGTCATCAGCGCTCAGCTCATCAGGATGAGAAGAGACATCCTGTTCCCATTGATCATCTTGAGATTGTGGCAAATTAGGGGGCAAATAAAACTCCAATTTTATTTCTTTTATAACGTGAGCTATTCAATTCACTCTAAGAACAAGTACACCAATCTTCAGCTAAAAATTCCAAAGCAAGTTTCTCGTTAACATCCTCAAAAGAAGAAACCCTCTCAAATGAAGCTTCAAAACGTTTCAAACTAGGTCCCTCTAAAACAGGGCTGTTCTCAGCAACTTGCTCCATTTCATCAAACTTACCATTGCAATGCAAAGCCCCATCACACCCAGCTGAAAGCACAGCTTTTGTGCGCTCTGCAATAGTGCCATCTAACGCCTCCATGGAAACATCATCGCACATCAGAAAACCATCAAAACCAATTTCCTTACGGATAATATTTTCAATAGAACTTGCAGACGTACTCACCGGCCGAACATTATCAATCGCTGAATAAACAACATGAGCTGTCATCGCAACCGGTAGTGAATTAAGCTGTTTAAAGGGTTCAAAATCAATCGCACTTAATACTTCATGAGAGGCATCAATCTGAGGTAACGCCAAATGACTATCAGCATTAGCCCGACCATGCCCAGGGATATGTTTCATCACGGGCAATGATCCTGCCGCCAAATGTCCTTCGGCCTGCAAACGTCCTAACTTAACGATTGTCGAAACCTCCAACCCAAAACTACGGTCACCAATAATATCATGCGCATCCAGTTGCGCTGCATCAAGGCAAGGCGCGCAATTCATGGTAATCCCAAGGTCCAATAAACGTTTTCCCATAAACTTGCCAATTTCAAAAACTGCCAATTCTGCCTTGGCGGGATCTTTTTTATAAAGTTCAGTATAGCGCCGCGCAGCCGGAAGGTTCGGAAACAAAGGAGGTCTCAATCTTTGAACACGCCCCCCTTCCTGGTCAATCAACACCCAAAAGTCGTCTGCACCAACTGCGTCTCTAACATCCCCAATCAGACGTTTTATCTGGGGCTCACTTTCAATATTCCTGGCAAATAAAATAAGACCAAGCGGACAGCTTTCTCTGAAAAAATCTTTCTCATGTGCAAGTAAAGAAAGTCCTTCAACTCCAGAAATAAACGCAGCTCTATTCATAAAAACGATCCCTCAAAATCAAACCAGCCTTAACAATCCCACATCTAGTGCATTTCTCTTTTAGATGGTTTCATTAAAATGCTCTAACTTTTTGTTTAAGCATTCCTTCTCAGTTGTGCTCCAGTTACCCACTTGCAACCGCACTATTCCTAAAACCGGTACCAACTTTAAGGCGGAATGCTCTAATTAAAACCAATCATAAAAAACTATACTCAAAAAACACCCTATAAAAAAAGCCCCTTCAAAAGATGAGGGGCTTTTAAAACTTATAGAGAATAAAAAATCAAGTGCTACGAATTAAGCGCCAATTTAATAAAAGCGACCTTAACGAGAAGCAACCAGACAATTTTTCATACCCTTGTTTTTCAATTTCGCACAAACATTAGCAGCATCTTCTCTGGATTGCATAGGACCAACACGCAGTCTAAACCAAATGCCACGACTTCCTAAATCAGCTCTTTGAATAAGAGGACGGTATCCACCAAGAACAGAGCCATACTTAGATTGCAATCCTGAAAATGCAGCTAGTGCATCCGTTTGCGTGCGCCGTGCTGAAATTTGCACAACATAATTTCCATCATTCGAAGCAACTCTATTGATTGGAGGAGCCTTAGCTTGAGCACGAGCAATCTGAATAGACTTCTCTTGAACCTTTTTCGCACCATTAGCTTTTAAAGTACGAACTGTACGAGCTGGTTGTCCGGTATCAGCAGTCACCCCAGGAATATCTTTCACATCCTGCCCGGCTAATTTCGCACGATTGGCACCGCTATCAAGAATTTGATTACCATTTCTATCAATACGATAAGTACGAACACGTCTCGGACCACCATTACTATCCGTTTCTCTTAGCTGTTGTCCCTGATTGGCAGCGTCTTTCACTTCACCGCGCAAGCTCTCAACAACCTCAGGTTCCCGTGAAGCAACAATACCAGCTTCAGTTTGAGCGCCAGGATCTCCAAGGCGAGCAAAGATTTTTTTATTCTTATGGGCAAACTCACGACCACCAGGATTATCAGGCTTAGATTTAATACCAGAATCTTCTGATGTAATAACAGGTGCATTATCTGACGAACCATCACCAGAATATTTATAGGCAAACGCAACACCGCCACCAATAATAACAGAACCAAGGATCATCGTGCCTACCAAAAATGATTTCCGGCCAGATGATTGAGCCTCACCATCAAAATTAGCATCAGCTTGGGTTGCAGCCATAACTGCTGGGTCAACACCCTGTTGCCCATAACCACCACCAATCATGCCTGGTTGGGCATTGTTTTGAAGCGGTTGCAACCCTTGATTATTATAGTGAGCACTATAATCGGCTCCAGCATTCGGATCCTGATACTGCTGTTGAGAACCACCAAAAGCATCTGGAGCAGGCAAACCAGCAACAGCACCTTGCTGATAATCACTATAAGTAGCATTCGGGTCTTGATATTGCTGAGCATAAGCGGATTGGTCTGAGCTATAGTCACTAAAGCCAGCATTTGGATCTTGATACTGTTGTGCATAGCCTTGTTGATCTTGAACCACGCCATATGAATGACCTGCTTGTCCAAGAGCATCATTTGAAGGATCGTAAGGAAGGGTCGCATTTTGATGCGCCGCCATATACGGATCTGTTTCTTCTACATAACCTTGGTTTTGCTGAGTGTAATCTGCTTGTAATCCAGCATTTGATTGATCTAATTGACCATATTGCCCCTGAGTACCATTAAGCTGAGAGCCATTTTGATAAGGATCTTGATATTGCTGCAAACTCTGGTCCTGAGTACCATAAGCAGCCTGATCTTGCCCATATTGCTGTTGACCATACTGAGCCTGATTATAATCAGCTTGAGAATATTGTCCCTGCTGAAAACCAGCCTGCTGACCTTGAAGAGGATCTTGAGGCGTCTGCTGCTGATATGGATCTTGTTGTTGATATACGTCTGGTTGTTGATAAGCATCTTGTTGCTGATAGTAAGTTTGATCAGCTACTTGCCCCTCACCAGTATAGCCAAGGTTACCCTGGGGGTGACCTTGCTGTTGGTCCATTTGTTGACCATATCCAGGCTGAATAGGAAGACCTGTATTGGGGTCTATCCCATAATTTTGCTGGGGTGCTTCACCATCTTGTTGAGAGGAAAACATTTCACCTCTGTATGCGGTCAGCTTATCCGACATATTGTATATTCCTTAACCCGCTCAGTTTAAGCCCGAATCACTTACATTCAAGTCCGAATCACAAAGTACATCTAGTTTACCGCATCTCTTGCGGCGCCGAAACGCCTAGAATCGATAGTCCAGATTTTAGTATAGCACCAATTGCAGCAATTAATGCAATTCTATTTATCGTAAGTTCCCAGTCACCTTCTTGAATAATCCTTAAATGTGGCGCAACTTTGCCTCTGGCCCAAAAGCTATGCAAATCGCTCGCCAACTCATAAAGATAAAACGCAAGTCTATGCGGTTCATGAGTACTGGCAGCACTAGCAATCACTCTTGGATATTGAGCCATCCGGCGCATTAAGCCTAATTCACCTTCATCTAACAAATTATTCAAAGATGCTGTTTTCAGTTTTTCAGAAGCAGGATCTATGCCAGGCATAACTTCCTGAGCCTGACGAAAGATCGAATGCACCCGTGCATGGCCATATTGCACGTAAAATACGGGATTATCCTTAGATTGCTCTGTAACTTTCGCAAAATCAAAATCAAGAGACGCATCATTCTTGCGCATCAACATCATAAAACGTACCGGATCGACACCCACTTCATTCACAACGTCCCGTAATGTAACAAAGGTGCCAGCCCGTTTTGACATTTTAACTTCAGTGCCATCGCGCAAAAGCTTAACCAATTGGCAAATTCGAACATCCAGCTCTGCATCCCCGGCTGAAATCGCCTTTAATGCAGCTTTTAACCGTTTTATGTAGCCACCATGATCAGCACCAAGCACATCAATCTGATGTGAAAACCCACGATCATATTTATCTTTATGATAAGCAATATCAGCTGCAAAATAGGTATAACTGCCATCAGATTTCTCTAAAGCACGATCAACATCGTCACCAAAATCAGTGGCTCTAAATAAGGTTTGCTCGCGATCTTCCCAATCTTCTGGTAATTTTCCTTTAGGAGGATCAAGCCGTCCACGATAAATATGCCCTTGTTCGCGCAAAAATTCAATCGCTGCTTTAATCTTCGCGCCCCCATCCTCATGTAAGGTCTTTTCAGAGAAGAAAACATCATGATGAATGTTCAGTGCGGCCAAATCTTCGCGTATTAGCCCCATCATCCCTTCAATAGCTTCTTGCTTAACTAACGGGAGCCATTCATCTTCTTCCATAGAAAGAAGTGCATCACCGTATATTTCCTTTAATGTCTCACCAAGAGGGACTAAATAATCCCCTGGATACAACCCTTCAGGAATAGCTCCAATGTCTTCACCCAGCGCTTCACGGTACCGAAGCAAGGCTGAACGCGCCAAAACATCAACCTGCGCCCCCGCATCATTAATGTAATACTCCCGGCTCACATCAAAGCCAGCAAATTCAAGCAAACGTGCTAAGGCATCACCAAAAACAGCGCCCCTGCAATGACCAACATGCATAGGGCCGGTTGGGTTGGCTGAGACATATTCAATATTAAGTTTTTTAGAAACACCATTTTCATCCTTGCCAATGTCACTTTGGCCAAATCCAACAGGATCAGCCAGAATATCTCTAATCACTTGAGGCCAATAGCTATCTTCAAGGCGTAAATTAATAAACCCAGGCCCGGCAACCTCAGCAGATTTGACAATATCAATTTCAGCAAGCTTAAGAGAAATCTGTTCTGCAAGCGCTCTTGGGTTCATCTTGGCAGGTTTCGCCAATACCATCGCAGCATTGGTCGATAAATCTCCATGAGCCGGATCACGAGGGGGCTCTACATTAACAGAGTTAAAGTTCACATCCACAAGCACGCTCTGAGGCAAGACATCGCCTTTTATCAGGTCATTAATGACCGTCTGCACATGATCTTTAAACAATACAAAGAGATCCATAACCCCTCCTACTGGGCTTACAAACAATGAGCGAACTTAAAAGTGCATACTCTTAAATTAGTTTACAAAAAACAAAGCGTAAATAAATTAATTTGAATACAAAGACGACTGATAAACCGGACGGAGTGTCACGATCTATCAAATTGATCATATTCATTCTATCTGATTGAAAAGAATTAGGAAATATAAACTTCCCAATCAATTCGGGCCTATCTCAGCACAATTCAGGTCTATCTTAAATCTGGTGTTACATCAAACAAACGTCTGTGTTCCTGAAGAGCATACCGATCTGTCATCCCGGCAACAAAATCACAAATATGAATGGCGCGGTCTTGCAGATCATTCGTTTGCAACAGAGCTTGCCAATCAAAAGGCAATGATTCGGCACGTAATGAATAGGCCTGAAATAAATCAACCACAATATCTTCAGCGTGTCCCATCACCTGCATAACCCACTTATCGCGGTAAACGGTGGCAAAAAGAAACTCTCGAAGCTCTTTTAGAGCTAAAAATAGTGAGGAAGAAAACTGTATATAACTTCGTTTCGCACGGCGAATGTCATCTCTATTACCCAATTTAGCTTCAAAAATCAATTTTTGAGCTTCAGAGGTAATATCAGCAACCATTGCAGTGATTAATCTGCGGTTCAATTCATAGATCAACCGCCCCTTATCCATGCTTTCAAATTGAGGACTGAAATCTTCTTTTATCTGCTCAAGAAGCTGAGCCGTGAGAGGAACGTCCTTCAAATCTTCCAAATCTATCAATCCAGCCCGCAACCCATCATCAATATCATGATTGCAATAGGCAATATCATCAGCAATGGCCGCCACCTGTGCTTCCAACAAAGCAAATTGATCCAGCTTCAAATCACGGACTTTGTTGATCTCTAAAATGTAAGAATGAACACCTTCAAGTTTAGCCCCGCCTCTGGCGAATTCACCGATAAGAGGACCATTATGCTTAACAATTCCCTCCAAACATTCATAGCTCAAATTCAATCCATCAAATTGCGGATATTTTTGCTCGAGCAGTGTCACATGTTTTAAACTCTGTGCATTGTGATCAAAACCACCAAATTCAGCCATCACACGATTTAGAGCCCGTTCACCCGCATGACCAAACGGAGAATGACCAAGATCATGAGCAAGCGCAATCGCTTCCGTTAAATCTTCATCTAAATGCAGCATTCGCGCAATTGAGCGCGCAATTTGCGCCACTTCAAGTGTGTGCGTCAAACGGGTCCGATAATGGTCCCCTTCATGGTAAATAAAAACCTGCGTCTTATGAGTAAGCCGGCGAAAAGCCGTCGAGTGAATAATGCGATCTCTGTCTCTTTGAAAAGGAGACCGCATCGGACAATCGCCTTCGTCAAACAATCGACCCTCACTTGGCACCTGATTGGCCGCAAAAGGCACATATTCAGACTTACGCTGCCAAGCTTGTAACTTCTGCGAGCCTTCTTCATGGCACTCACCTTTTGCCGTCATTTCAACATATCCCGCTTCAATTCGATCTCTTGACATTCAAAAGAACAGATCTATCTTATATTTAAAGAAAAATTGTAACTCACTTATGAAATATAGCTCGCTCTTTAGTGTCTTTAAAGGCAGGGCAGCCACGAAAAATGTGATAAACTAAGCTAAGTTACTACATAATTAAAGTTTGACACGAAAGCTGAGGTTTAAAATAAGACCTAAAGAAGTGTCTTGAAAACCATATATTGACTTAGTAGACCCCAAAATTTAGAGAGCATCATGACAACCGATACTATTGAACACTCAGTCATCCTTACAAAGAATGCTGCTACACGTATCAACAAGATTATCAAAGATGAGCCAGCTGGTACGATGCTCCGCGTCAGCGTTGAGGGCGGTGGCTGCTCAGGCTTTTCCTACAAATTCGATCTGGTTCAAGAAAAAAACAATGATGACCTTGTCTTGGAGCGCGATGGTGCAACAGTCCTCATTGATGAACTCTCATTAAATTTCCTGGGTGGTTCTGAAATAGATTATGTTGACGCCCTAATCGGTGCTTCATTTCAAATAAACAACCCCAATGCAACAGCTAGCTGCGGTTGCGGCACAAGCTTTTCTATCTAATTATTCTGGCAAAAAATTTCTCACATTTTTAAAAAGAGAAACTATCAGGGGTAAAGAAAGTAATGTATCAATCTTTACCCGAACGCCTCTCAATAGAGCTCACAAATTACTGCACCAAGGGGTGTCCCTTCTGCTATAACGCCAGCACAAAAGAAGGCGCAACAACCTGGACCAATAGAGAGCTCATTCCCTTCATTCTTGATTGTGTCTCAAACGGGTCGAAAGCCGTCTCATTGGGCGGCGGCGAACCGTTGGAATATGACGGTTTGTTTGAATTACTCGCACAACTAAAGGGAAAGATTTTTCGCTCGTTCACCACCAACGGCTTGAAACTAACCTCAGAAACCATTGAAAAACTACAAGACGTCAAACCAGACAAAATTCACATTTCTATTCACTTCCCCGAAAAACGAAAAGAAGTCACCCGTGTTAAAAACCAAGTTCTGGAACTAGAAAAATCAGGGCTTGTAGCTGGCGTGAATATACTCGTTGAAAAACACAAACTAAAAGAAGTACAAGAGGCGGTCAAAGCCCTTTCAGAAGCGGGCATCGATTTAAGCAAAATCATTTTCCTCCCCCTAAAACAAACAAAGAATGAAGCTGACCTAACAACAGCGCCTGACATATTAAAAATCACCGAAGGCAAAAACTTCCAATCTATGAGTTGTTTAAAGGCATGCGGGAAATCACCCCGGTTTTGCGCCATAGGTTGGGATAAGCACGTCTCCTGGTGCTCTTATACAAGTGCAAGAAACCCTCTAAAATCACTTGATGCAAAAGGCCTGCACCAGGCACTCGAAAATCTGGATCTCATCTATTGCGGATCAAAATCCAGAATATCTAAACCAGGCCAAATACTAAGTGACACACCTGTTCCTGCATTTGACCAAGCGACAGAACTGGAGAGATAAATTGACAAAGCAAACTGAAGACTTTCCAGCAGCCCACAGCATGGACACAAGCTGGTTCGGCGTCGATGAAAATGGAGAAATTGCCATTTTTGAAACAGGTGAAAATGGATGTGTCCCCTCTTCAGCAACCTTTGCAATGGAACAACCTACCTGGAATGATTTCTTCCAACTCTTCCCTACAGACGAAGACGGATTTCATCTGATCCCCTTAGACGGCACAGAGTTAGCTAATTTATGTACATTGGAAAATTTCAAAGAGACATTCAAAGCTGTTGAACAAAGAAAAGTTTTCACTGATTATTTTATTCTGCGCTTGGCCTCAGATAGTTCTGCCAAGCTTTTTTCACCAAAAACAAAAGAAGCACAAGATGAATGGGAATATGAAAAACCCTTTAAACTAGAAGGAGATCCACCACTTCTTTTTGTTCCTTATTCTGATTTAAGCATTCAAAAAATCGAACAAGGAATTCAGAACAACGATATTCTTGGCATTGCCCCATTAAAGAGAAACCCATCTAGAATTGAAAAAGCGGCGGACGCGCAGGGCCTTTCAGTAGAAAACTATTTAAACAGCTTCTCCAGCTATTCTCTAAAATATGTAAAACAACAACTCAAAGAAGAAAATTCTGAATGGTTTCGTGAATTCCTGGGTCTTCATTTCTATGGCCCGGATGACGATACCGGTTTCTATGAAGCTGACATGCGCCCCGCCTCTCCACTAAAAATTTCAGATCTTTCAGAAGAGCACAAAAAGAAGCTCGATCCTCTTCAATTTAAAAATATAAAATTTGCAGAAACTGCAGCACTTCAACCTGCGGCTCTAGTAGATGTTGACCAATGGGGAATGGGAAAAGCCTGGATTGATATTCACGGAAAATATCATGAAACTCAAAAATTCAAAAAAGAGCATCTTCTCAAAGCAGACAAAACCCCCTACACAGATGAAGAAATGAAAAATCTAGCAATACGTCCCTTAGGCAAACAACCGATTGATCCAGATACAATTGAGTGGCCAGAAGTTGATGAAGAAACCTCATATCAACAACCGCCGCTAAGAGAAAACTTCATAACAAAACTTCTGAGACGGTTCTTTTAATGCCAAGCACAAAAAAGGGAGCCAAATGCTCCCTTTAAAATCAAAACTTTCCAAGACAGCAATCACAAGTCTTTACGCACACCCCCTCACTCACAAGCTCTTACTCACAATGCAATCGAAACGTAGCTTTTGCAGGAACACCTTTTGGTGTAATCAATCCAACATAATCAACAAAACAGTCTGAATACCCTTCTAAGGATTTACCAGCTATCTTATGCTTTAATAAATTAATCCGCTTACCAGGCCGCACAATCTCGGAATCACCATTAATCGTAATCAAAATTTTCTTCTCTTCCGCATTTCTCTTGTGTCCATAAAGTTCACGAAATGTCAGGAGAATCTTCCGTTCAGTCATATCCATAGATTTACCAACTTGCACCTGAAACACACCGCCCTCGACACGGTGCAACAAAGCTTCAGCAACCTTATGTAACATCGCATTTTTCACAGGCACCAACTTAGCCGGCTCTTGTTTTGCGACCGTTACGGCACTCGCTGTTGTTGTGGCAACACCAAATACAAGCAAACTCAAAATAAAAACGCGAAATTTTAAAAACATTTCAACAACCCTTTTCCCAAAAATTAATCTTACTAACGCGGCGCACGAAGAGTGCCTTTGTATTTGTAACTATGATTTTTGCCTTTACTCACAGCTTCAATGTTAACCCCAAACAAGGGTGCTCCCGGCCAATTAAATTGGCAAAGATCCTTGATAGAACAAACAACATTTTTCTCACCATTAACTGAAAAAACAATCGCTCTTTTACGAATGGTTTTGATAATCGCTTTATGCTTCTTATCCTTTGAACAAATTAATTGCCCTGGAATAATCGGAACTGCCCGATCGAGGGTTGAGCCAACAGAAATACAGCCTCCCTTTTTTATTTCTTTATTTTTAGGAATTGATTTCGCAATTGCAGCCTGTTTCTTCTCAACGAAAGGGTTCTTATCATCAACAGCCTTGTTTTTAGGAGAAGCCTTTTCCCTCACAGTCTTAGAAGCAGCCACACCTGGCGTAAAATAAAAATCCCCACGCAGCGACGTACTCTCCCAGGGGATCTGCGCTTTACCAGATTGTTTCGTCCATTCCCAAACCAAATTTCGCGCCCCCTTAAAGGTTTGCTCAATGGCAAGGCCTGGCTTTTTAATCATTTGCGCAAGAGCCAAAGTATAAGGACTATTCACCCCATCTCCATCAGCCGCCACATCACCAGGCGCCGTTGCAAAAGCGATTAAAGTCCCACTTGGCGCATCAACGGTAGCAAGCCCCCGATTTACAGAGCGCCACCCCCGAGCAAAAGGGTTATTCCGGCACGCATCCAAAATGACAACATTAAGCCGCCCATCAGAACCACTCACTGAATTCAATGTGCGAAGAAATTCACTCAATGCCACGCCATGCAAAGAAAGCTCATCTTTGCGCGCAGGAGAGGCATCAATGGGCAATAAATAATTCTGCCCATCCACCTGCATCCCATGGCCCGCATAGTAAAAAACACCAATCGTATTTGAGTTTGTTAATTGCCGGCTATAATCCAGCATCGCCTTACGCATCTGAAAGCGGTCTGCATCGACAACTCTCGTCACCTGAAACCCAGCGCCTCTTAAAGTCTTGGTCATAAGATTTGCATCATTAACAGGATTATCAAGTTTGGATCCGCTTTGATAATCTCCATTGCCAATTACAAGTGCAATTCTTGTCTCCGCCAAAACCGAATGAGACGAAAAAAGAAACACCCCTAAAAAAAACATTAGAAAACGAGAAATACCCATAGAACAACACAGCCAGATAAAAAAATCTAAAACAATTAAACACTGATAAATTCATACCAGCACTATAAAACCTAAATTAAAGCGATAATAAGAAAGGTCAAATTAACATTGCTTAATATCCTCGTTCACCAACTCGTCGATGCGTAAACAAGCCCTGCGGCACACCTACATACCAATCATTATTGCGCCAATGAGGTGAGTTCATTTCAATCTCTAAATTGCGAAAGCCGTTTACGCGCCGCGTTGTGGGTGCAGTTTTTGCATAGTCAATAACCTTGTTGAGAAAAAAATCGCGGCTCATCATAATCGATTGGTTTGTCCATTTTAGAAAACGCGTATCAATTTTATAAACTGGCCCTAAGTCAGATGCCTCATTCGTCTTTAAAACTTGTTTTGGAAATTTAATGTGCGGATGATCCTCAACATAAGGCGCAATACCTCTCAACGCCCTTGCTTTTCCTGGCCTAAAGGTGCGTCTCATGAACGAGGGAAGTGAATTTCCATGCATACGCTTATATTTATCAACCGTATTAAAAAGTTCTCCTGGCTCTTTAAGGCTTCTCAAGCGAACAACCTGGACATCACCACTTTCAAGCAAACGTTGAGACGCCTCAATTTGAGCTTTCGCTTCCTCAAAATTTTCAATCAACGGACAATCATTCTCAACCAGAATAATATAGTCCGTCTCCATGGACTGAGCCAGCGCTTCAAAGCCACCTAAAATTCCTAAATTCTCATCAGCACCTGAGGAAGAAAGACCAAATTCAGTAGCCAAAGCATGATCTTCAGGAGATTGCTCAGAAAAAAACACATGAGTTTGATCAAAAAGAGAAAGAAGATTTTGGTCCCTGTAGCTTTTTAAAGCATTTTCTAAAGACAAACGATCCCGCCAACTTAATATCCCTAAGCCTAAACTAGAATGGCCCAAACTTGCCATAAACTATCCCCTCAAACTAATCCATACGTAAAAAACAACCTATCGTGACATGAAAAGATGTCAATCCACTAACAGCAAATTCATTCCCAATATTGACAGCCCCCCTAGCACTCTCTACCAAATAGATAGCTTAGTTTTCAGTGATATATAAAAGCACAATGTTAACTACCCGAAGAAGGAATGACGCCACTTCGGCGTCAAGGCATGACGTCAGAGGCGTCCGGCGCCTAGCGCCGCACCTCGTAGGCCCAAACGCTAGCACGGATGCTTGTGGGCATCTGAAGTGCCACTAAAAAGCGCTTGGAATAGCCGTGAGAGAGAGAAGAGACGGTTGCTTGTGGGCAACCTGAAGGAGCATCAAAAAGAGAAAGATAAACCGCTCATGAAAATAGCAACCTGGAACATTAATGGCATCAAAGCCAGATTACCTAATTTGGAAAAATGGTTAGCTGAGGCCAACCCCGACATTGCCTGCCTGCAAGAAATTAAATCCGTTTCAGAAAATTTCCCATCTGAGGTCTTTGAAGCAATGGGATATAACGTTGCCGTTCATGGTCAAAAAAGCTTCAATGGCGTCGCCATTCTCTCAAAACTCCCCTTTGATGAAGTTATAAAAGGACTGCCTGGCAATGAAGCTGACGAACAAGCTAGGTACTTAGAAGCTGTTATCTCAACCAAAACCGGCGCCATCCGCATAGCAAGCATTTATCTCCCCAATGGTAACCCGGTAGATACTCCCAAATATCCCTATAAGCTAGAATGGATGGAGCATCTAAAAAACCACGCAAGCAACTTATTAAAATATGAAGAGCCACTTGTTTTAGCCGGTGACTATAACATCATCCCAACTGAAAAAGATGTTTATGACGCCTCGAAATGGCTAGATGACGCACTTTATCTGCCTCAATCAAAAGCAGCCTACCACGCCATTCTCAATCTTGGCCTAACCAGCGCTTTTGAAGCCACAATCAACAGGGCACATAAATATACATTCTGGGATTATCAAGCCGGCGCATGGAACAAAGATAATGGTATCCGCATTGATCATCTGCTCTTATCACCACAAGCAACAGACAAACTCAATCATTGCGAAATAGACCGCTACACAAGGGGCTGGGAAAAACCATCGGACCATGTCCCCATCTGGATTGAACTAGATGTTTAAATAAAAAACCCCACCAATTTTTAATTGGTGGGGTATGTATAATTTCTATAATTATTGAAACAAAACTACCGCCTAGCATACTACCGCCCAGCGGCACCACCATAATCATACATCTGGAAACCAAACCCCATAGATGGTCCACCATCCATAAAATTCTCTGGCCCACTGACCATCGCATCAGGCATCTGATTTTTATGGCTCTTGGTCTCAAGCTGATCTTGATCCAGATCTTTTGGCGGTTCAGCTAAAATGATCCCATCAAGAATATCTTTTTCTTCATTCCGCATCGGTTCTTCGCGCCACAAAACATTATATTTCGTCCGCAAACGTCCAATATAAAATTCAGCACGATTATGAACATCTTCAGTCGTGTCATAACGAACCGCACGGTAAAGTCTCTCAACTTGGTTTTTCACAGTCCCAGTTGAATTCCGGCGTGCAAATTCAATCCAGGCTAGTGCTAAGCTTTTCTTCCTCGAGACCAAATCACCTTGCCAATATAATGCCCCAAGATAAGCCTGCGCTTTAGGGTTGTTTTTCATGGCAGCTCGGGTCAACCATCGCTGACCAAGCTTCACATTCCGCATCTTACCACTTTCAATCAAAAAACGACCCAGTTGATATTGCCCTTCAATGTCACCAAAATGAGCGGCTTTTTCAAAGAGAACTCTGGCCATCAATGGGTCAGACTTAATATCAAGTTCAGTGACACCATCTTCCATGTAGCGTGCAAGTTGTACAAAGGCATGCGCAATATAAGGAGCCTTTCGAGCATGATAGAGCCCACCACCATTAGAAAATTCAGTCGTAATCTGGCGGTAATATTCATAAGCTCGGCGATGATCAACAACACCGCCCTTACCTGTTCTGTAAATATGAGCAAGCAAATAACGAGCAAGGAACGAGTCCTTCTCTGCAGCCAATTCCAAACCAGATATGGCCTTTTTAATGCGTTGCGCTCGATAATCAATTAAAGCCTGCCGTAGCGGACTAGACATCTTAGACTTAGACCGTTTGTTGTTTACAAGCGGCTTGGATAAAGCTCTTTTTTTCTTATCTCTAAGAAGCGGCACAGATTCAACTAGCGGGGGCTCAACTAAGTGAGGTTTATCAATATCTTGAGGAAGAGGTTCGATGATAATTGTTTTCTCTTCAATCAGAGTTGTTCCATCATCACGAATGATTTCATTCTGATAAAACTGTCTAGGCTCTGGCGCATGACGTTCTTCAGCCGAAACAATTGAAGCCCCGCCAACACATAAAAAAGAAACAACCAGCACCTGCACAAAAGACAAGGTTTTGCTAAACCCACCCAAAGTAGAAAATGGTGCAAAGTGACTTTGCTCTTCTTTTAAAAGAACAAAGTCAGCCAGTTGCTTCACTTTTAGTGAGGCCAACTTATGTTTCATTTTTGATGAAACCAACTTATATGTCTGCGTAACAAACAACTTCAGCTTTACCTCCAGGGTGCGTCACCGCCCCTTTACGCGCAGGACCAACCTGCTGTGCAAATTTCCACAATGTGCCAGACTGATAATCAGTCGTGCGTGGCTGCCATTTTTCACGGCGTGCCTTCAGTTCATCTTCAGATAAGTCAACATCTAAGGTGCCATCCACGGCATCAATAGTGATCATATCTCCGTTTTCTAACAATCCAATCGGGCCACCTTCAGCAGCTTCTGGGCCAACATGGCCAATACAAAAACCGCGTGTCCCGCCAGAGAAACGACCATCGGTAATTAACGCGACTTTCTCGCCCATACCCTGACCATAAAGAGCAGCCGTAGTTGAAAGCATTTCACGCATACCAGGACCGCCTTTCGGGCCCTCATAGCGAATAACAATCACGTCGCCTTCTTCATATTCTTTGTTCGATACCGCAGCAAACGCTTCTTCTTCACTGTCAAAACAACGAGCTGGACCAGTAAATTTAAGCATGTCCATGCCAGCCACTTTCACAATGCCGCCATCTGGTGCCAAATTCCCTTTCAAACCAACAACGCCGCCCGTTGGTGTAATCGGATTGCTCACTGGGTACATAACCTTTTGAGTTTCATCAAAAGTGACACCTTCTAAATTCTCAGCAATGGTTTTGCCGGTCACCGTGATACAATCACCATGAATAAACCCACCATCATACAAAGTCTTCATAAGCATCGGAACGCCGCCAGCATCATACATATCTTTTGCCACATATTTTCCACCTGGCTTTAGATCAGCAATATAAGGCGTTTTTTTGAAGATTTCTGCCACATCAAATAAATCAAATTCAATTCCAGCTTCATGAGCAATCGCAGGCAAATGCAAAGCACCATTGGTAGAGCCACCAGTAGCCGCCACAACCGTCGCTGCATTCTCTAATGATTTAAGTGTCACAATGTCACGAGGACGGATACCAAGTTGAATAAGCTCCATCACTTGCCGGCCAGAAGCCTCAGCATATTGATCACGGCTTTCATAAGGCGCTGGTGCACCAGAAGAGCTTGGTAACGCAAGCCCCATAGCTTCAGAGACACACGCCATTGTATTCGCTGTAAACTGGCCACCACAAGAACCAGCACTTGGACAAGCCACACATTCAAGGTCATGAAGGTCTTTTGAACTCATCTTTCCTGATGAGTGTTGACCAACACCTTCAAACACATCAACCACAGTCACGTCTTTGCCCTTAAACCGACCAGGCAAAATAGAGCCACCATACATAAAGACACTCGGTACATTGAGGCGTACCATAGACATCATCATGCCAGGCAAGGATTTATCACAACCAGCGAGGCCAACCAAACCATCGTAACAATGGCCGCGCATGGTTAGTTCAATAGAGTCAGCAATCACCTCACGAGAGACCAAAGAAGATTTCATTCCCTGGTGCCCCATAGCAATGCCATCTGTCACAGTAATGGTGCAAAATTCACGAGGCGTACCCTTAGCCTCTTGAACCCCAGCCTTAGCTGCTTGAGCTTGCCGCATCAGAGAAATATTACAAGGCGCTGCTTCATTCCAGCAAGACGCAACTCCCACAAATGGACGATGAATCTCTTCTTCAGTTAAACCCATCGCATAATAATATGAACGGTGAGGCGCCCGATCAGGGCCTTCAGTTACATGACGACTGGGTAATTTAGATTTATCAAATGGTTTCGCGTCCATAAACTCTCTCAAATTCTTCTAAAGTGGTGAAATTAACTTGTTATCCATTGGCAATTTTGTGACAACTAATAGATGGCATTCTTGTGCCAATTAATAGATGACATTTTTGTGCTCATTAAAAAATGGCATATTAGCGCCAATTAGCTGAATTCATAGCGTAAAAAGCACCCTCAAGCAAAGACCCTCAAAGTCCCACCAAAAAGTAAGCGATTAAACAACGAACTATGCGCTAAAAGCTACCAAAAATCCCGCCAAGTTTCAGCTGAATTTGCCAAATCTCAGCTAAATATAATGTGCCATCTCAGTATAGGGAATAATCCCCAATAACAAATCCAAAACTTTTCTTCCACTACAGATAAAATATGAAACCTTATTGTGGCACAAACGCGGCAATTTGGCCTCAAACAGTGACAAAATAGCCACAAAAGAGAAATCACAGTGAAACAAGGCTGACACACAAAAAATATAAGAAAAACCATAAGCATTGAGGCAAAATGAACTTTTTTGCCGTTCAAAGAGACATATACACAGGCCGGAACCAAAGTATAAAATTGAGTTTTTCAAATAACAAAAATTATTGATTGCAAATTATGCAGTTCAATTCTTCGCAAATTTCACTTATATTTCGCTGTCTCGGCATAACAGCCACAAAACGGGAGAACAACAAATGAATGATCAACCAAACAGCCACCTCGGCCAACCACTCGATATAGATTGGGCCGGCAAAGGCACAAATTATATAGGCCTTGGCTTTAAGGTCTTTTTTCTAAAAATCATCACTCTATTCATTTATCATTTTTGGGGAAAAACCGAGGTCCGTAAAAAATTATGGAACCATGTGCGCCTGAATAATGAGCCTCTCGAATATACCGGCACAGGAATGGAGTTGTTCTTAGGCTTCTTAATCACGATGCTGGTTGTTTTCGTGCCTGCTATCCTCGCAATCATGGGTCTAGCTTTTATCTTTGGCCCAGAGAGTAAAGAATATATCATTGGTGTCGTATGCCTTTACGTTGTGTTTTTATACCTCATCGGTGTCGCCGTCTATAGTGCCCATAAATACCGCCTCTCCCGCACACAGTGGCGCGGCATTCGAGGCTCACTGAACGGCTCAAAATGGAAATATGCCTGGACAATGTTCTGGACAACAATCCTAGTGATCTTCTCACTCGGCCTAGCAGCCCCATGGCAGAGCATAAAATTACAAAAAATCCTAACCGATGACACGCACTTCGGTGAAACACCAATGAGCTTCAGTGGCAAAACCAGCGATATCTTCAAATTCTATATCATACCATGGATTGCCTTCCTTGCAGGCCTTGGTGTTCTTTATATCTTAATCGAACCCCTGTTCACACAAGCAATGGCACTTCAATTAAGTGGTGCCCCTGTTGACCCAACAAAGCTTTTCTTAATCCAGCTAAAAATTCTTGGCTACTACATCGGGTTTATATTGGTCATGTCAGTCATCTATGCTTGGTATCAATCTAAGTTCTACAATTACGTCGCAGAGAAAACTCAATTCTCTAACGGATCATTTGACTTAAAAACAACAGGCCCTGGCATCATGTGGCTTGTCATCAGTAACTTCTTTATTGTTGCTTTGTCACTTGGCATCTTAGCCCCAGTCGCAACCGCCCGCTTCTTTGGCTATATCGTCGGAAATCTTTCCTTTAACGGAAATGTTGACCTAGCAGCAATCGAGCAAAGCCAACAACCCTTGAGCAAAACAGGCGAAGGCCTAGCCGAAGGTTTTGATGTTAGCACTTTCTAAAATTAAATTAACATGACAAAATTCATGGCCTGGATTAATTATAATTCAGGCCATATTTCTATTCGTAAATAAATTCTAGCCTACTTGAGTGATTTAAAATTTAATCTATCAAAAAGCTCAGAGTGAAAGAATATAAGCCTCAATACGGTTGCAAGTAGATAACTGAAGTGCCAAGAAGAAAAGTAGCTATACGAAGAAAGAGCTCAGCCCATTTCGGGCTGGGGGACATGGCGTAACGCCAGTGAAGCCCGGCGCTTAGCGCCGCACCTCGTAGGCTCAAACGCGATAGCGTTTGAAATAGCCGTGAGAGAAAAAAGAGCATCAAGAATGAGCATACGCCAAAAATGGAACGGCCGCTGGAATGATGGCAAAACTGCCAATTCTCATGAAGTTCAAATTGAACTCCACGAAGACAGCCTAAGGTTTGATCTAAAAAATCCGAGCTCTTCACAAGAAACCATGCCTGAATTTTGGCGATATGATAAAATCCATAGCCCAACACCAATTAAGCCAAGCTCAGATCACGTCCTCCTTACCTACGAAAAAAGAGAGGGACAAAGGCTGTTTATTGATCATCCTGATTTTGCCAAACGCATCTTGGATTTCGCTCCAAACATCACTGCTGGCAAACACACTTGGCACTTACTAAAATGGCCTCTTGGCATGGCAGGAGCCATGGTGCTCTTTTGGGCACTCACCTTTTTCAACATTATAAGTCCCGCCAAATATATCGCGAACCTCCTACCAGATAACACAAGGATATCCCTTGGCAAAGGCGTGGTCAAAACCGTTCAAAGAAAAAATAAAGTTTGCAACACTCCGGAAGGTTCTAAAGCATTCAACAAACTCATTACAAGGTTGAACCAAGGTCTCGATAAAAAACAAAACTTTGACATTAAAATTGTTGACCTAAGTTATGAAAACGCATTCGCCGCTCCTGGTGACCAAATTATCATGTCAGGAAAGTTGATCCGTAACGCAAATTCAGCAGACGAAGTCGCCGGTGTGTTAGCTCATGAGATGGGCCACGCCGTCAAACTTCATCCGGAAACAAACATAGTCAGAGCGCTTGGTATCTTGGCAGCATTACAACTATTCACAGCCGGCGAATCTGGCACATTTGGTGAACTGGCCTTTTTCCTCGTGCAATCTGGCTATAGCCGCCAGGCAGAAACCGAGGCAGATCAGTTTGCAGCTAAAGTTTTAAGTCAATCAAACGTAGACACCCGTCCCTTAGCCGGATTTTTTGAACGGATCATCAAACTAAGAAAAGAAAAACTTGATGAAGGTAAAAGAGGCACGTCAAAGGAAGACAAAGAAAAAAACTCGAAAACAGCCAAGGTAGATACAACTGATGGCAGATCTCTCATGGAATGGATCAGCTCTCACCCCGCTACAAATAAACGGATAGAATTTTTCAATAAATCTAAAATTTCAACAACCCCTGAAATCCTCAGTGAAACAGAATGGCAAGCCCTTCAAAAAATCTGTGGCCCCAAAAAAGAAAAGCAGAAAGATAAAGCCCCTAAGAAGGAATAAGTGGGGGCTTTATCTTTCTAACAATTAGCAACTGATTTCTAAACTTTTTGAAATTATTGATCAAGCAAATGCTGACCATGCGGATTATCAATTACCATAAGCCAATTACCATCAGTTTGCTTGCGCAAGATGGCAACAGATAATCCAGACTGTTCTATTGCTTGTCCATCAGGGGTTGTTCCTTTCATTGTCCACGGCGCAAAATGTACAGCAATACCCCCCT
This sequence comes from Hyphomicrobiales bacterium 4NK60-0047b, assembly GCA_040367435.1. Classification (NCBI taxonomy): domain Bacteria; kingdom Pseudomonadati; phylum Pseudomonadota; class Alphaproteobacteria; order Hyphomicrobiales; species Hyphomicrobiales bacterium 4NK60-0047b. Next base: position 361,269 of record BAABWY010000001.1, read on the forward strand.
GCACAACAGCTTGGTGACCACGGTAAGTAAAGGTTGGTGAAACTTGAAAAAAGCCACCAAATTTTTCTTCAAACTCAGCTCTGTCCGTTGTCTCAACACCAGGTTCAAATAATACAGTTGCATTAGGCTCATAAGCTGCGAGCACACCAGCCATGTCACTCGCATGAAATGCACTCGTCATCTGCTTCACAGCCTCAATAACGTCTTTCTGATCTTCAGTCATAAGTTATCCTCTTAATTAGAAACCAAACAAATTTGGCTTCAACTCATATGTAAAATTGCTCATCTTCGAGCACACTTTTTGCTTTGTCCTGAGGGTAATCAAGACAAAGCAAAACCCTTTTCCGAAAAATCGATGAAAGAAATTTCGGATAAATCAGTTCAAATTATTTAATGGTCTATTTATTCAGTTGACTAAGTCGGCCAGCTCACTATTTCAGAAATACGAGCCGCCAAATCGACTGGTGATTTATAAAAAGCCGTAGCAGATTGTGACTTCAAAACTTTCAAATCACTCTCAACAGTCTTAACTTCTGAAAGCACATCTTCATATGACGGGGCACCCTCAATAGAATAAACAAGAGATTGCTTGTTCACACGCCCAAGCTCAACCGCTTTTGGCAAACGGCGCGAACAAGAACATTTAACCTCGGATGAAACAACCCCGCAATAGCTGCTAGAAAAAGAGAACACTTGCTTGCGAGCGCGCGCCAAACGTTGCCTGAAATTATCTTTAGAAATTTCTAGAATGTCACTGGCCTCTAAATGATCCAGCTCTAATACATCACCAAGTACATAAGCAACACGGTGAGGTAAATCGAGGCAAAGCAACATTGCCATCGTGCAAGAAATGCGAAGTTCATTTAGCAAAACAACATCATCGGCTAAAGGCGCCTGATCCACCAAAAGACCATCTTCAAGGTCCGCACCAAAAGCCTCAAATGAAAGCCCTTTTTCGCGCGCCAAACTCTTCTTGGCATTGAGCAAATAGTTCGTTGCAACCCGGTAAACCCAGGTTAAAAATTTACTCTCACCTTTAAAAGTAGAAAGCTTAGTAACAACTAAAATGAGAATTTCTTGCGTTGCCTCAAGCGCATCATCAGGGTCAACTAACATCCGCATCGCAAGGTGATGAACAGGGTCTTGTACTACGCGCACAAGATCTTCAAGAGCAAGCTCGCTCCCCGCTTGAGCCTCTTTTACCAAATCTTTCAACTCATCCACCATGGAGTGCCTCATTCGTCTTCATTTCGTTATATAAGGTTAGACAATCCAGCTGGGCAATGTGTGACAAAATTTTTCAATTATTTTAATTTCAAAGTAAAAAAACATGTCTTCATAGTGGTTCTAAAAAAGAATGAATGAATTCAGCGGGTCTCAAGAAGCACCCGAACAACCAAAGCAAGACCAAGGCTTGGTAAAACTTTAACCATCGGTCCAAGCGGGTCTAACCAAAGAGCTGGCACAATCAAACTCGAGGCCAGCAGATAAAACAAACTCACCCCAATCATCCCCCAGCAAGCTAATTTTGCATATCTTCGGATTAAAATTGCACCCGCTAAAGCCAAATCAACAACGGCCCAAAATGCAACACTCAATAATGCAAACTCTCTCGGCCAACCAACATCAACAAGCACTTGCCCCGCACTTTCAATGCTGTAAAAACCAATCACGCCAGAAAGAAACCAAAATAATGAGAGCACCCCAATCAAAAGAGGCATCAACAATGCCACCCGTGCAAACAACCGATCTTCCACATGTGCTGACATACTCTTAAAAGTGTCATCTAAAGAACGAAGGTGAGTTCCCATCGAATCTTTCCACGGCTGAGCATCACCGACAACACCATCCTTCATAACCTGCATCGCCGAACTACGAAGAGGAGACCGCCATCCTAACCGCCCGAGGAAATTGGCAATTGAACTCGTAAACCCAACGAACCAATCAGGAAAATGAACAAATGAGCGAGCTGGCTGAAAGCCAAGCCATAGCCGGTGAGCTGCTATCAACTCCTTCAAACTATGCGCCTGCTCTTCCACCAAGTCGCACTCCGTACCACTCGGCACATCACCGCTCACAAACGCCAAAACGGCAAGAGCAAGATCTTCAACAAATACAGTTTGAACTTGCCCATCAGCATATGCGATGGGCTGAACAACAGGAAAACTCGCAAGCATCCGCAAAAGCGCTGTCCCCCCATAAGCTGAAGGAGCAATCACTAATCCCGGCCGAAAGATACAATACTGAACACCACTACTTCTAAGCTTTTCATCCCCTTCAGCCTTCGTTCGCAAAAAAGGCGTGCTAGCAGCTGGAGAAGCACCTACTGAAGAAATTTGAACCACATGAATATCAAGCTCCCTACAAGCACCAACCAAAGCACCAATAGCTTGCGAATGAACAACCATTAGGTCATCTCGATAACTCTCTTGCAAGGCCCCCGCACAATTGACCACAACATCAAATCCATCCAGAAATCCAAGCCACGTTTGGGCTTCACAAAGGTCAGACAAATCTCGAATAATCCAATCAATATCTGGTAAAACAGAATTCGCTGTCGTTCTATCGCGGCCCAAACCAGTAACAGAGTGACCACCTTTGATAAGTTGGCGGCAAACTTCACTGCCAATTAAACCATAAGCCCCAAGCACCAAAACTTTACGCTCTGACTTTCTCTCATCACTATTCTGAACCATATCGCCCCACCCAAAGAACCTTACCAAACGACCCAAACAAAAAAAGGACAGCCATTCTGGCCGTCCCTTTACTATCTCATAGGAGATGAAATTTGAAAATGAAGTCTTTCAAATCACCCAAGCTCTTTCATTCGCTCAAGCGCTGCTTCTAACTGATCCTTCGTCTCTGTCTCTTCTGCCAAGCGTCGCTTTTGCTCAACAATCACATCTTCCGGCGCTTTAGATAAAAACTGCTCATTTGAAAGCTTGCCAGAGAGCTTCTTAATCTCACCGCTCACTTTGCCAAGCTCTTTGTTCAAGCGGGTAACTTCAGCTTCCACATCAATCACACCTTTAAGAGAGAGCGCAGCAATCGCCTCACCCATCACCACCTGAACAGAACCTTCAGGCACTTCGGCGCCAAAGCTTATATCCTCAAGTCGTGCCATATGTTTAATGGTGTTTTCATGTCTGTTTGTCCACTCAGTGGTTTTCTCATTAGCTGAAACCATAACAAGCGGCATCTTCGCACCAGCCGGTACATTCATTTCAGAGCGAGCTGAGCGAATATCAGAAATGAGTTTGATCAACCAGCTTATTTCTTGACTAGCGGCCTCATCAACCGAGCCATCATAGGTTGGCCATTCAGCATTAATCAGCATCGTATCACGCGAGCGACCATGTTCACCAAGCCGCTGCCAAAGCTCTTCCGTCATAAATGGCATGAAAGGATGAAGCAGCTTCATCATCTCATCCATAACCCAAGCGGTTACTGCCTGTGTTTCCTCAATCTCAGCTTCAGAGCCTGAGGAGAAAATCGGTTTTGAAAGTTCAACATACCAATCACAATAAGTATTCCAGATAAATTGATAAATACTCGAAGCCGCATCATTAAAGCGATAATTCTCAATTGCTGTCGTAATTTCTTTAGACGCCAATTCAACCTCGCCAACAATCCAGCGATTAACGGTCAAATCAAGAGACTTCACATCAATAGGGCGTTCACCAACACACTCATTCATCTCGGCAAAACGCGCTGCATTCCAAAGCTTCGTCGCAAAATTCCGATATCCCTCAACGCGAGGAATAGACATCGCAACATCACGGCCCGGCGCTGCCATCGCTGCCATAGTAAAGCGCAATGCATCAGCACCATATTCATCAATCAAGCCAAGCGGGTCCACAACATTCCCCTTCGACTTGGACATCTTCTTGCCCTTCTCGTCACGAACAAGAGCGTGAATGTAAACCGTGTCAAACGGCACTTCATCCATAAAGTGAATGCCCATCATCATCATCCGCGCCACCCAGAAGAAGATGATGTCAAACGCAGTTGATAGTGTTGCAGTCGGGTAATAGCGTGCAAGCTCTGGAGTTTTCTCCGGCCAGCCTAATGTAGAAAACGGCCATAGCGCAGATGAAAACCATGTATCGAGCACATCTTCATCACGGGTCAATTCTTTAACTTCACCATAGTGCTTATCAGCCAATGCTTGCGCTTCTGCTTCAGATTGGGCAACAAACACTTCCCCATCAGGGCCATACCACGCCGGGATCTGATGCCCCCACCAAAGCTGCCTCGAGATACACCATGGCTGAATATTATTCATCCACTCATAGTAAGTCTTGTCCCAATTGGCCGGCACAAATTTCGTCTTGCCAGACATCACCGCCTCAATAGCAGGCTTCGCCAAAACTTCAGCGTTCACATACCATTGGTCAGTCAACCAAGGCTCAATCACAACCTCAGACCGGTCACCATACGGCACAGTCAGTTCATGATCATCAATCTTCTCCAAAAGGCCGAGCGCTTCCATTTCTGCGACAACTTTTTTACGCGCCGAAAATCGCTCCATGCCCTGATACTCTTCCGGCACATTTTCATTCAGATGCGCGGTTTGATCAAAAATATTGATCATCTCAAGGTTTTGTCTCTTACCAACTTCAAAGTCATTAAAGTCATGCGCCGGTGTCATCTTCACCGCACCAGAACCTTGCTCAGGATCAGGATATTCATCCGCCACAATCGGTATAAGCCGATCAGAAATTGGTAAACGCACTTGTTTACCAACCAAATCTTTATAGCGCTCATCATCAGGGTGAACAGCAACGCCTGTATCACCAAGCATCGTCTCTGGCCGCGTTGTCGCCACCACGATAAACTGATCAGTCCCTTCAATCGGATATTTAAAGTGCCACATATGGCCGTTGGTTTCGCGCGCCTCAACTTCGAGATCAGAAATCGCTGTAAGCAATTTCGGGTCCCAGTTCACCAGCCGCTTGTCTTTATAAATCAACCCCTGGTTATAAAGGTCCACAAACACTTTTAGAACGGCTTTCGACAAGCCTTCATCCATGGTGAAACGCTCACGAGACCAATCACAAGACGATCCGAGCCGGCGCAACTGATTAACAATCGTGCCACCAGATTCTTCTTTCCATTCCCACACTTTCTCGAGGAATTTTTCACGCCCCAAATCACGGCGACCAGGCAAACCCTTTTCAGCTAATTGGCGCTCTACCACCATCTGCGTGGCGATGCCCGCATGGTCCGTGCCAGCTTGCCATAAAACATTCTTGCCCCGCATCCGCTCAAAGCGAATAAGCACATCTTGCAAGGAATTATTCAGCGCATGGCCCATATGCAAAGAGCCCGTGACATTGGGCGGCGGAATGACAATACAAAAATTGTCTTCTGCACCCTTTTTATTCTCATCAGCACCAGCGGCAAACGCACCACTGTCTTCCCAAGATGAATAAATCCGCTCTTCAATGTCTTGCGGTTGATATGTTTTTTCAAGCATCTGTCTAACTGAAATCCCGTTTTTTAGGCTCTAGATAATTGCATCTTTTTGATAAATACAAAGCAATGATCTAGGGTCTTATATTTGCGTTCCTCTTGCCCCAAAACCGGTATGCACTTTTGGGCGGAACGCTTGAAACCCCATCTTTACGATTACGTAATGGTATGATTTACCGGTGGTACGCCGCTCATGCCCTGATGTCAACCTTTGAGCCTCTGAAGTGCTTCATCAAAGCTATATCCGTCTTGCATCAGCTTAATCAATCGCAAAATACCAGCCTTACCAACTTTGCCAGAAAGCTCCTTCACCAATTGTTGAGAACCACCATAAGCTGCCTTCCAGCCATGGCGTTTCATCACATCTCCCCACTGCCACCAGCCATCATTGGTTTTAAGGTCAACCAACGCCTTTTCAGGGTAGCTTGCCTCGAAACGTAGATCTTTTGAAACCAGTACAGCCAGCCCCTCATCAAACCAGGCTGGAACACTACCAAAATACGTCCGCAACTCTCCAACCCGCGCCTTTAAATTAGTGTGCATCAGCTCATGGCTCAAGATCACAGGGTTCATACCTTTTTCATTCACCCGTATCACCCTCTTGCCATAAGCAACGCCGCGCGAGCCTCTTTTGCCAAACACATCATCACAAGGCTCAAAGGGACAAAGAACAATCTTCGGGCGCGGCGCTAAAGAGCCATAAAACTCAATAACAATCTGCTCTGCCGCTTTAATCTCTTTAAGCGCATTTTCACGCATTTTCGGGGATAAATCTGGCGGTATAAATACCTGAGGAGCGATTTCCTCAAACCCAAAATAAGAAGGCACCATCATCCTAAACGGATTAGGCACAAACATAATCGCTAAAAAGGCAGCAAATATCAGCAGTAGCAATAAAGATCCCAAATATTTAAAAATTTTCATGATCAGCATCCAAGTAATATGAAACACTGAATTTATATAATGCACAGAAACCAACAAAAAAGGCCGCTTAAAAAAGCAGCCTTATTAAATATCGTTTTCTTGTAATCAAGGCCCTAAAGTCAGCCTCAAAGACCTACCACTTATTCGGGTCAATCTTGCCGGTTTCTTCGTCAACCACGCCTTTTAAAAGCTCTGGCAAGTTGCGCTCTAACCAATCTCGAAGCAACGGCTTCAAGAGTTGCTTCACAATCTCTTCCAAGTTGTTCTTCATTTCAACCGGCAACTGATCACCCATAGCACCAGGTAGTGGCGCATCACCTTGCCCATGAACGGCTGGTAGCACCGGTCTAAACCCAGATGGCACAGGAAGCATATCGGCGGCGCCTTGAGCTCCTCCCATAGGAGGTCCACCCATTTGCGGCATGCCCATATTACCTTGCGGAGCCATCTGCCCTTGAACTTGCCCCATTGGGACTTGTCCCATGGCTGCTTGTGGCGCCATATGACCTTGCGGAACCATTTGTCCTTGCTGTCCCTGCTGCATAGGCTGCGGCACAGGGGCATGCCCCATTTGTCCCATAGGAGCTTGCCCAGGATGAGGCGCTTGCCCTTGCTGCCCTTGCATTCCACCAGCAACTTGGGCTGGTATTTGCCCCGGTTGAACACCGCGCATTTGTGCTTGCTGTTGCATTTGTTGCATCTGCTGTTGTCCAGCTTGTCCTTCAGAAGAAGGCTGGGCAGAAGGGTGCTGAGCAGAAAGCTGCTGGTTTGATAAATTCAAACTGGCATCCGCCTGGCTCAGCGCTTGCCCCATAGCAATATCATTCTCTAAACGAGGGTCATGACCACCCATTAATTCAGTACGAGGTTGCTCACCAAGTGCCGGATTTTCACCAGAATTAGACCCAGCTAATGGCTGGATGCCACCCATTTGCGATTGTTGCCCCGGTTGTCCAATATCTGTATTCATAGCCGGATTTAAACCAGGTGCCTCAGCTTCAGCAGCAAATCCAGGGTGTGGCACACCCGACTGAGGGGGAGCCTTACCTTCAAGACCACCATTAAATTGCGGCTCTCCTTGATCAAGCGGCACAATAGGCTGTTCAGCAATACCAGCACCCATCCCATCAGTAGCTCCCATTGCAGCCGGATCAACCATTCCACCACTAACATCACCCAAAGGGGGTTGCCCCTGTAGTTCATTTTGTAGTTCATTTTGCATCTGAGCTTGTGCAGGTGCTTGATCCATTCCAGGATCACCCAATCCACGTGCTATCGGATCAGCCGAAGCGTCAGGAGCCAAACTGTCTGCTACTTGAGACACAGGCAGTCCAATATCACCGCCCATATTAGCTAAGCCTGCATCACCGCCCATACCACTGAAAATATCATCAAGCTTAGAAGCTGCATCTTGTGCTGATTGCCCATTCATTTGTTCTTGAGGTAGCATTTGCCCTTGATGAGCAGACATTGGATCTTGAGCAGGCGGTTCTTGTCCTTGTAATAAAGGATTGATTGCCCCTTGGTTCTGATCTGAAACAGGGTTTTGAGTTGGAACTGGTTCTTGGCCAAGAGCAGCCGGATCTAAGCCAGCCTGTTCTAAGCCAGCTTGAGGCTGAGGAGCTGAGACAACTTGCGTAAGGTCCATAATCCCATCATCAAGCGCATCACTCGGAGGAGTTGACGCATCAACTCCCGCGCCTTGTGGCGTCATGCCTGGCGCAGAGTCCAAGTTAGAACCCACTTGAGAGTTGGCCTCACCACTGCTCTCCCCCTCAATCATACTCTTAATGGACGCCAGAAGGTCATCCATTGATACATTGGGAGCTTGGCCGCTACTGCTCATCCTATGTTACCTCAAAAAATCTTTCTTGTTCAGACATGCTAATCGTGAACACATAGTTCTTTAACTATATGACACAAGCCCTCAAGCAAATCGAACAAATTGATTCAATTACACACAATTCATTACATCTACATATAACTGGTTATATATATAACCTGATATCAATTCATGAAACTGTTATTTTAAAGAAGAACGACGGTCAAACACACCTTCAGTTAAAAAGATGCCACGTCTATCCAGTTCAGGGTCGTTTATATCCCCTCCGCGCCACTTCCTATCAACACGAGAGAAGTTCTCCACAGGATCGTAAATAACTGTTGATACAGGCAACGTCGCAACTGAAAGCCGCCCCATTGCCACCAGCAAATTATATTCAGCAACTACAACATCACGTTGAGATGTCACTAAATTCACTTGGCTATCCAGAAAATCCTGCTCAGCATCCAAAACGTCAAGAACAGTCCGCTGACCAACTTTTTCCTCTTCCCTCACCCCGGAAAGAGCCGTTCTGTTTGCACGAACAGCCACTTGATTGGCCTCAATTTGCGCCCGTGCGGCTTCAAGCTGACCGTACGCTGAAATCACAGACGAACGAACCTGAACCCGAGCCTGAGTTAACTCAGCCCGGCGCTGCAATACAACTTGCTTAGCTTGCCGAATGCGCGAATAAACAGCACCACCTTGATAAAGCGGCACTCGCGCTCTTGCTGTAATCGATCCCACATTACGCTCATCTGTAAACGGAGAGCTATCAAAGTTTTGCGAATATTGTGCCTCAAGGCTAACTTCAGGCAAACGCTCACCTTCAATCACTCGAACATTTTGCCGCGCGGCCTTTTCTAAAAACACAGCAGACTCAATCGCGGGGTTCTCTGCCAAGCCCCAATCAATCGCTTCAGACTGAGAACGCGGTAGATATTTGCTTATAGTACCAGGGCGCCCCAAGCGACCAGGCCTATGACCAATAATCCGCTGATATTCAGCTCGCGCTGTTTTTAAATTCGCACGCGCCAAATTCACAGCCGAAACAGCTGCACTACGCCGTGCTCTTGCTTGCGCTACGTCAGTGGTCGTCACTTCCCCCACAGAGAAACGATCCTGGGTCGCCTTCAATTGGCGCGTTAGCACAGAAAGATTGTTTTGGCGAAGACGCAAAACCGCAACTTCGCGAACCACGTTCATAAAACTAGCAACCGCATCAAGAAGCACAGTTTGTTCAACATTTCTCAAATTAGCTCGGCCTGCCAAAACATTAGATTTTGCCTGACGAATACCATTCACTGTCCGAAACCCTCTAAAAAGAGGTTGAGACAAAGTCACAGAATACCCATAAGGAGAGACACGACCATCAGTAAGAGAACGAGGCCGAGTTGTGGAATCTTGCGACCCAACCTGACCATCAAGAGTTACATTCGGACGATAACCAGCTCGCGCCTGCGCAACCCCCTCGTCAGTAGCACGAAGACGCGCCCGTTCAGCACGTAAAGTCGGATTATAATCATAGGCAGAACCAAGTGCCTTATTCATCGTTTCAGCTTTCAGCTCCCCAGAGGAACTAACGACCAACAAAGAAAGCGCAAAAATTCCCGTCACAATTAATGAAAAAATAGAAGAGAGCCGCTTCAGAGACCCCAGCGCAGAGGCTATAAAACTCAGCCCATTGAGAGGTTTATGCAAAAAAACAATCATCGAAAAAATAGCTTTCACATCAAAAGCGTGAGGCTCAGCAAGAAAACCCCACCTAATTCATTTCTTTAAAAGAAACAACAAACCCGCCATTGCTCATTATTTCCCCTCTGCAAACCAATAAAAAACCGTCTCACGCACAATTTACGAAGTACAAAAACTTCTGAAATTTAAAATTATTGTGCAAAACGAAATTTTATCTTTGCCCACAGACAACAAACGCAAACGAATCACATTCGATATTAACTATATTTAAGAGTAAAGATCACTAAACCAATCGTGATTTCCTTAAATCAAACCGTAAAAGTATCTATTTTACAACACGCCGAATCACTTACCTAACAAAACGTTACGTTTCAAAGATTTAATGAGCAAAACTTAAAAAAAAGGCCCTCAAAAGAGAGCCTTAAAATTAATTTTCAACAAGAAAAGTAATATAAATCTCGGGCCATATCAGACCCAAGAAACTCCTGCTTTACAAGATAAAAAAGCTATTTACAGCATTACAGTGAAAATTCAGGAACCAATGAAAAATCAGAAAGAACAGGGGCTGACAAATCTCTAAGACTAACAGAAGAAACAACACCACCAGTACGAACAAAGCGCTCAGCCCGCCCATATCCATTCTCAATGACAACAGTCACCAAGCGGCCACCATCTTTTAATTGGTCCGTCAAAGCTGTAGGAACCTGTTCAACAGCCCCATTGACCAAAATCACATCATACGGACCTTGGTTTGCTTGCCCCTGAGATAAACTCCCCTCAACAACAGCAACATTCACAATTTCCAGATCATTAAGAATATCAGTCGCCTTTTTCACCATTTCGGGCACTGCTTCCACAGCCACAACAGATTCAGCTAAATGCGCGAGCACTGCAGATGAATAACCAGTAAGACAACCAACATCCAAAATAAAATCCGTTGGTTCAATATCAGCAATCTCTAAGAGTGAACCTAACGCCATCGGCGTTAACATAGATCGCGGCCCCTTACTCTCATTTCTACTGACCAGTTGGATCTCACGATCCGCATAAGATGTGGTTTGCTGAGCTTCCGGAACAAATAGCTCACGTGGCACCTGATCCATCGCTTCCAAAATCCGCAAACTTGTAATGTCATTGGGACGCAGCTGACAATCAACCATATTACGTCTTAAATCAGAAAAATTTGTCATTTTGTCCTCACTTCAAGTATGAACCGAATTTTAGAATCAGTAGCTATCCCTTAAATTAAATCATAACAGGTTGCAAATGAAGGTGTCATTTAACCGCGTAAAAAATTATTTTCTGAAATTCTTGCAAAAAAGCGCGTAAACCCTATTGACAAATCCCCCCTCAAAAGGATTATGTGAGCTCTTGACTTTAGGTGGCCATCAATTCAATTGGTAACCACCACACCATAATAAAGTCGATTTATTCAGCTATTTGCTGAATATAGATATGACAGGCTATCAAAGGTCTATCATGTCAATTAAGTGCAGCTTTTCAATATTGAAAACTACACTAATTTCCCTTTCTGCACACGACGGTTGCCTAGTAGGCAACTGAAGTAGCAGTAAGGACAGCGCGGTTGCATAATAGGCATCTGAAGCACACTAAGACAGTGCGGATGCATAGTGGGCATCTGAAGCACACTATGACAGTGCGGATGCATAGTGGGCATCTGAAGCACACTAAAAATGAGGCCACATGGCGGAGTGGTGACGCAGCGGATTGCAAATCCGTGTACTCCGGTTCGATTCCGGATGTGGCCTCCAATTTTTAGTGCTTTAACCTACCCCACAAAAAACAAAACATATTCCTCAAAAGAATTTAAGAAGAACATACGGCCGGATCACTTAAAAACCGGCTCAAGCTATTGGTGCATCTTTGTTAATATATATTTTCAACTAAAATAAATTGAATAATGAAGAAGAGAGGATTAAAGAGAGCTCCCCCCAATAATATCTTATACAAATCATGAAGGGGGGCTTTTTAATGTAGAATCTTAATTTATTAGGCCTAACTGACAAAAATTAACAACGCCATATAAAAATTGAAAAAACATTACGGTTTCACTAAATTATTTTATACAACATTGTCAAAAGTTTAAAAATCATACTTATCAGAAAAATACATAGAACCACTTTCAGACAAATGACTTCCATCTCTATAAGAAGGTAAACCATTTTTATTAAACACAAAATTATCATGTAAATAAGGATGAGTTCTGAAAATAGTTATATTGGTTTCTTTCTCTAACCGATCAATAAATTTATTATATATTTTTATCTGATGAGATTGAAAGACATCTTTAAAGTCACAAACTTTTTTATATATCTCAATCGGCCTAGTATTTAGACAGTCTTTTAGGTCGTACTTTAAGTTTGGCAGATCTTGGATCAACACAACTTTCTTACCCACTTTATTAAATATTTCTATTGTCCTCTTTAAAGCCAAATACGAATTTTCAAGATTATTATTTCTTTGGATTTCATTCATCTTATCAATGAAATCTATATCATTTCTAAAATATTCAGTATGTTGAAAGGCCAAAATAACCATTTTAATATTCTGGTTCTGCAAAACAAAATCATATATTTTTTTTGACCTTTCATAACATCGAAGGTTTCCATGATTTGGATGATTCCCCCAATCAACATGTAAAAAGGGAGCGCAACCCCCAACGCCTAAATGAAGCAAATTTTCACCTTTTTTTTGCAAATAATCACTCAATCCTAAAAAAAAGTGATTTGCATGAGAATCACCTATTAAAGCAACGGTCGGTGATTTAGCTAGACGAGAAATCTTACAATATTGATCTCCGCCATATTTTTTCAAGCATAAGGGATCCGCATTATTACTTTTTTCCCATGTGAATTGTTTTTGAATAGACAATAAATTATTAGAGTTCGGCACTCTAGAGGGGATCCCATCAAACCAATAAACGATTAGCCCTACTGTTAGCAAAACACCCATTGAAAAGAGTAAACCTAAGGTCATCATTCCATTACTTGTGCCATACCTTATTGGCTTTTCAATATAATAATAAGTAATGCTAGCTAGAAAAAAAGACAAAGCTACAATCAATAAACGCCCCTCCTCCGAGACGGCATTTCCAGTTATTATAAATACATAGCTTAATAAAACCCAATGCCAAAGATAAAGAGGAAAACTAATTAACCCCACATACACAAGCACTGAATTAGAAAGAAAATTCTTATTTAACCAAGATTCTTTTCCTGCAAGGATAACAAGAAATGCACCAATTGTCGGCAGTAAAGCCCACGTTCCAGGAAATCTACGACCGCTGGCAAAAAACAGCGCGATAAAAATGAATATCAAACCAACAGCAGAAACTAAGTTCTGAATACCAATAGTAGTAAAAAAATTAATTATTTTTAGATTGCTGTTTTGTATATACGCATCAATTTTTGAGCGTTGTTGGTGTATTGATTTTTTTTCAAAAAGCAACATGTATGCTAAAACACTCCCAATAAGCAGTTCCCAAAAACGGCTAATTGGAGAGTAAAAATTAGAAATTGGTTCTGATTTATGAAGAGCTATGTTTACTAAAAAAGACAGCAGCGTTAAAAAGATAATTAGTTTGAAAACATGATAATTCCGACTCGCAGCAATCCATAATATTACAGGAAAAATTATATAAAATTGTTCTTCAATACCTAATGACCATAAATGCAATAATGGCTTACTAACTGCTTCTACATCAAAATAACCGCTTTCATTCCATAAGACTAAATTTGAAACAAAACCGGCACCACCCGCTATATGCTTTCCCAATAATTTAAATTCATTCGGCAGAAGTAAAAAATACCCTCCTATAAATGAAATAGTAAGCACTGTAATAAGAGCGGGAAATATTCTTTTTATCCGACGAGAATAAAAATTAATAAAATTAAAGTTCCCTTTTTGTTGTTCAGATAATATTATCGTTGTAATCAAAAACCCCGAAATGACAAAAAACAAATCAACACCAACAAAACCTCCTGGCATATAATTAGGGAATGCATGGTATATTACTACAGAAATTACAGATATAGCTCTAATTCCATCAATATCAGGTCTATAGTTCATCTAAATATGACACCAAATTTAAAAAACACGCTAATTTTTACAAAAATCAAGTAACAACCTTTCCACTTAATGTAAATGGCCGTTTCTCTTCAATAGTAATAATGTTATCTAAAAAAAATTCAGCTGCCAGAGTAACTTTAAAATCAACATTGACTCAAAAAAAAGCTGGCAGCAATGACACCACCAGCTCTCAATTTCTATTTAAGCCTCTCTCACTTCTCGGCAACCAATCGAGCGACCAAATTTACCTTTACGTTGCTTACGCTCTAAACGTCTCTCGCAGCGCCGTTTCGCAACCTTACAAGCCTTGCTTTTCTTCTTTCGGGTAGCAGATGCATCAACTTCATGTCCAGAATTATCCCATGCCTTATATATACACCAATGTTTCTTAGCATGTGCTGGACCTGAAGCACCTACAAACAATGTCCCTGCTAATAAGGCAACACCAAACAATTGAACCATAGTTTTCATGACGAAAATCTCCTTTTTATCTATTTTTCATGCAATCAATTTGTCACTGAATATCTGTCGCAATGAAAAAGAACACGGTTCAATTTTGAAGCAAAAAATTTGGCCCCACAATGTAGGGCCAAATCGAGGACGAGGATAAAATCATTAATCAAATGAGAAATTAATGGTTCTTCTCAGAACCTTCAAATGTTGGATAATCAATACCGAAAGGACCAAGCGTATGCGGACTAGCTTGAGCAGTAAGTGAGGCCCCAATAAGGGAAAACAAAACAATTGAGAAACCAATAATCTTTTTCATGAGGAAGTCTCCATTTAAAATTTAACAACGACATCAACCATACCCAGCAGCAAATAAAGAGAAATTTACCCAAAAGTAAAATTCCAGTAACCAAGTTACCTCTCCCCCTATTTCTTAGTTTGACCTCAATAAATGTTCCTGTTATGTTCCAAATGTCATGAGCATAAGAAAACCAGAAACCCCCGAACAATTATACCTGGACTTTGACGGCTTTTTTGCTTCAGTTGAGCAACAAGCTGACCCAAAGCTGCAGGGCAAACCCGTTGGCGTCATTCCCTTTGACACAACAGATTTCACCTGCGTCATCGCCTGCTCAAAAGAAGCTAAGAAGCGCGGCGTCAAAAATGTCATGCCAATCAGGGAAGCCAAGAAGAGATGTCATGACCTCATCCTTGTGCCTCAAAAACCCGATCTATACAGACGTGCCCACAACACATTAATCAACGAAATCATGGCAATCACCCCAATAGAGGCCATCAAATCGATTGATGAGCTCACCTGCAAACTAGATAAATACAACAGACAACAACCAAACCTTGTTGCCGCCAATATAAAAAAACGCATCCACGACCATATCGGCCCTCACATCACTTGTTCAATAGGCCTTGCCGCAAACCGGCAATTAGCCAAAATCGCCTGCAAAATGGACAAACCAAATGGCACCACCATCTGGCACCCCAAAGACATGCCCGGCCCTCTTGAAGACATCCCCTTTGAAGACATCCCCGGTATCGGCGGGCGCATGCGAAATCGCCTCTATCAAGCGGGTATCTTCAACACCAAAGCCCTCTTGCAAACAAGCCCTAAACAAATGCGCGCTCTTTGGCGTAATGTCACAGGCGAGCGCATATGGTATGCCCTGCATGGTTATGATGTAAAAGCCCAGCCCAGCAAACGCGGCATGTTCGGCCACAGCCGCGTTTTGCCGCCTGAAAACCGCTCGCAAAAAGAAGCAAAAGCCTGCGCCCGGCTCTTGCTTGTCAAAGCCGCCAGACGTATGCGCCGTGAAAACTATTACGCCAGTAAATTATGGCTGCACTTCTCTCTAAAATTTCCAAAAAAATACCAACACGAAAAACTGCGAAGAAGCTATGGCAACGATCTCAGCTTCCCTCCCTGCCAGGATGATCAAGCCATTCTCAAAGGCTTTCATCAACTCTGGGACGAGACAACACCTTACTTACCAAAAGAAGCACGCATCTTAAAAGTTGGTGTCGCTCTCTATCAATTAGAAACAGCCAATAGCCGGCAACTCGACCTATTCTACAATGAAGATAAAGCCCGGCAAAAATGGGAAAAAGTAAATTCAGCCATTGATACACTCAATTCAAAATACAGCAAAACCATCGTCAGCATCGGCCCCTGGCAGCCCCCCGCTGGCGGTTATGCCGGAGGAAAAATTTCATATGTAAGAGTGCCCGGAGCAGAAGACTTTTGGTAAAGCCTAGGCTTTTTATAAGGAACTGATTTTACGCACACTCAATACACCCTCACTATACGAAGAAGGAGCTCAACCCGAACAGAGCAAAACGAGTACGGATAAGCTGATCGCAAAAAAGCACCGCCCCTCAGAGACCCAAGCGCCATATGCAGCGCGGTTGCTTGTGGGCAACCTGAAGCGCCACTTAAAAGTAATAGCCGTGAGAGAAAAGAGCGACGGTTTCTGGTGGAAAACTGAAGCCGCATCAAACGATCAATACGAAGAAGGAGTTTAGCCCTTTTCGGGCTGAAGGACATGGCCCAGCGACAGCGAAGCCCGTCGCATTGCGACGCACCTCGTAGGCCCGAGTGCAACGAGGAATAGCCGTGAGAAAAAAGAACACAATTGCTTATTCCGGATGCTCTGTGGGCATCTGAAGCAAAACACAGGTCGAAAATGCGAAGGAGGAGCACAGCCCTTTTCGGGTTGGGGGACATGGCAAAGCGCTTCGCGTAGCCCGGCGCCTAGCGCCGCCCAACGGAGGGCCTGCCGCTTCCAGCGGCAGAATAGCCCGTGAGTTATAAAAAGGATTTTGAAAATGAACTGGAAAAACGAATATCAATTACTCGATTTAGAAGAAGATAAAGTCATAGGCTTCACCTGCAAAAAATGCGGCCTTTATTATGCCCAAACAGTCAAAGAGCTGCTCATTCATTATGACAAACAAACCTACCCAGCTGAAATTGAAAAAACCATGCAATGCAAGAAATGGGGATGTAACGGTCCCCTGCGCATAGAAATCAACCAACAGCACCTCATTGAGGCCTTTCAAGGCGGCCTGCCCTAAAAAAAACAACAGAGTCAACAGTCAAGAAAAAATACAAAGCACTGATTTATATAAAAAAAGATTGGAAAACCAAAAAATATTCGATTTTTTTAAATTTCTGTCTTGGCAAATCGAGAAAAGCTTTGTAAAAGAAGCGCTTCACACATTGCTTTCTACTCTTGAAAGTAAGTGAAAATTCACATTGGTCCTCAGTAGCTCAGTTGGTAGAGCAAACGACTGTTAATCGTTAGGTCGCTGGTTCGAGCCCGGCCTGAGGAGCCATTCTCCCCCACTATAAATCTTAAAAATTCAGCTAATCATAAACCCAAAATCCATAAAAAAATGCTGACAAGTAACCTCAAATCACTCATCAACATCTTTTCGAAGTAAAAAACAAAACAACAGCGCCTAAGCAGCTTGAATTAATGACACGAAAAATTCCTTTTCAGTCACATCCAGCGATTTATATATAATAAGGGGATTTCATCTCCCTACTGGCTAACTCCGTAGCCTGCGCATCAAAAATACGCGTGTAAAATGCAGCATTGAGTTTTTTTGCCGTTTTAGGAAATACATGAATGGCAAATTCTTTTGCATTCTCAATCGTGTCAAAAGCATCAATGCCCCCAAGCGTATGAGTGTTCAAACCACTTAACCATAGCTTTGAAATCAATCCTTTTTGCTGCTGCAAAACTGGATTGCGAGATTTCCACGGAGCTCTGTCAAAAGGTACATTCACTTGAACCTCAGTATAAACAAAAGCACCTGGCCGCTGCTCAGGTTTCACACCAAAATGAGGAGAATTCATACCAAAACTCGCATCTTTAACAACGCTTCCATCAAAAATTCGGGTCGTTTGAGCAACCCCTAACTTCTTAGCCAAGTCAGGAAAAAATACCGTGCAATAGCGTTGAGCATCTTCAATAGACTTAAAGCTATAAATACCGCCAACAGAATTATTACCAACTCCAGCAAACCACGTTTTATTCAACAAACCAGCTTGCGAGGAAATCGAAGAATTCAAATCTCTCCATGGAACCTTCTTAAAAGACATATCAATTTGAAGTTCAGTATAAACAAAAGCTTTCGGTAAATTAACCTCTCCAGGTGCACCAGCTGCTCTTGCATTTGATATTAAACCACCAGACTTTCCAGCTGAAAGCAAAGCCACGGCACCCGTAGCCTTACCAAAAAAGCCAAACAATTCACGCCGGCTAAGCTCCTCAGATTTCTTCATAAACTTATTTTCAATCGTATTTTTCATCTTAAAGTCTCCATCTCCCTAAAACTTCACTGCAGACTTGCAGGACAATTTAGAGTGTTTTATAGTGATCGTTATAAAACGTAATGTAACGATCGTTATTTTGTCAAGAAAATATAACGATCGATATAATTTAAGGTGTGCCCGTGGAAAAACCACCCAGCAAAAAAGAACAAACCAGAGAAAAAATCCTAGTAGCAGCAAGTCAAAACTTCAGGAGTAAAGGCTATGCTGGCATTGGAGTGGATGGAATTGCCAAAGCAGCAGGAGTCACATCAGGCGCATTTTATTCGCATTTCGGTTCTAAAGACGGAGCTTTTGATGCAGCGCTTATTTCAGGGTTAAATGAAGTGATTGAAGGCATTCCCCGATTTCAGAAAAAGTTCGGAAAGAACTGGGTTGAAGAATTTGCTGAATATTATTTAGGACAGAAACACCAAAATGACCTAGCCTGCGGCTGCGCCATGACAACACTTTCACCAGAAGTTGTGCGAACAGCAAGTGAAACCCAAGCCACTTACGAAAAAATGATGAACAAGATCATTAACCTCGCAGCCGATGGCCTTGAGGGCAACTCACTTGAAGAAAAACGCGCCAGAGCATGGACAATGCTAAGCATTCTCATAGGAGGCCTCACTGTAGCACGCGCAGTCAAAAGTAAAAAAACAACCGATGAAATCGTAATATCAATTAAAGCATCGGCCATAATCGCGGCAGGTAAAACTCTAAATCATCAATAAGCTAGACTATTGAGAAATTGAGCAACTTCATTCAAGCTTTAAAGCAGATAATCTTTTATTGATAAAAACCCGCTCTACTTCAACCTTCGTCAAAGTAAGCGCGTGCTCTAAAAGCTCACTTGCTGTCTCAATTTCAGAAACTCGCCGCATAAGATCTGCTTTCGCAATATAAAAAGGTTGGTAAGTCTCAAGCCCATTAATGAGTTCAATCCCATCAAGCATTGCCAACCCTGCTCGGGCATCTTGAGAATAAGAAACAGCAACAGCTTGATTAATCCGCACAACAGATGACGGTTGTACCGCATATAACAAATCATAAAGCGCAGCTATCTGCGCCCAATCAGTTTCTTCCCATGAAGGAGCCTCAACATGCAAAGCACTAATAGCAGCCTGCAATTGATAGGGGCCAATGCGCCCAAGAGATAAAGTCTCTTTTAAAAGAGCAATACCTTCACGAATAAAAGCCTTATCCCACAAACGTCTATTTTGCTCTTCAAGGGCAATCAAATTCCCCTCGCCTGAAAGGCGGGCCCGTGATCTAGAAAAATGCAACAACATCAAAGCCAAAAGCCCCGCAACCTCTGCATCACCAGGCAATAATTCTTTAAGAATACGACCAAGCCGAATGGCCTCTTGAAACAAATCAACTTTAATGAGAGAGGGGCCACTTGAAGCTGAATACCCTTCATTAAAAATAAGATACACAACGCTCAACACAGAAGACAAGCGCTCTGGTAAATCCTCTACATCAGGGATTTCATAAGGAATAGCAGTGAGCTTAATCTTCTTCTTGGCCCGTACCATTCGCTGCGCCATAGCAGAAGGTTTATCCAAAAAAGCATGAGCTATTTCCTCAACAGACAAACCACCAAGTGTGCGAAGTGTAAGCGCTATTTTTGTTTTTTCTTCAAGCGCTGGATGGCAACAAGTAAAAATCAATTCAAGCCGCTTATCAGAGAAATGATCAGCGCCCTCAAAATCATCTTCACCTGAGCACAACCGTTCAAGTTCGGTTAAATAAGAAATCTGAGATTGTTTAAGGTCAAAATTCTGAGCACGCCGCGCACGATCAATCGCTTTGCGGCGCGCTGTTGTAATGAGCCATGCCGAAGGAGACCTAGGCAGCCCCTTTTCACTCCAGTGCAAAAGCGCCGCCTCAATCGCATCTTGCAAACTATCTTCAGCAAGTTGCAAATCTCCTAATGTCTTCATCAAAGAAGCAAGAATGCGCCCCCATTCCTCCCGAACAGTTTTCTCAATCACTTGCTCAAGTGTATAAAGAGGCTCCATTCCAACTTACTCTCAATCAAAAATCATAACCGGGCGAACTTCAATTCGTCCATATTTGGCTGAAGGGATCATAGCAGCATATTTCAAAGCCTCATCCAAATCATCACAATCAATGATGTAGTAACCACCAAGCTGTTCCTTCGTTTCAGCAAACGGCCCATCCATAGTTTCTGTTTTTCCATCTTGAATGGTGACAGTGGTTGCTGTAACCGTTGGCTGCAGGGCATCCCCAGCGCAAAAAACACCTTTGTCTTTTATATGAGCTGAAAACTCATGATACGCCTGAATATAACCAGCAAATTCATCTGTTCCAGGTTGCGGGCCCTTGCCCTCAGTTTTATAAATTAAACACATATATTGCATTTCATTTCTCCATTATTAAACCTACGTCAAAGGATCAAATCACTGCAAAGACCAATCATTACAGCACATGATAAATTGACACGATACAACCAGACGAACAACAAAGCCTAAAATCGACATATCAAAAAATTACTTTTTGACTTAATGCAACTCATAGCCAAAATTTTCTGCTAAACTTAGCAAATCTTAGCAAATCTTAGCAAATCTTAGAAAAAAACTTCCATAATCGTAAGCTCGCAAAATAAAAAATATGTAAGGAAAAATTATGAAGGCAAAGTCACTCATTGCACCCCTAACCAGAGCACTCTTAACAATATCTCTATTGGTCATAGCCACAAACAATGTAAAAGCTGAAGAAAACATTCCCAACCTAGTCGGAACCTGGAGCGGTGAAAACAAAACAATTTCTGATATAAAGGGTTATAAAACTTGGAAAAAAACCATCCAAATAACCGAGCAAAAAGATCGGCGCTTCAAAGGTCACTTCACATACTCAGGCGGCCGCAAAAATTTCTTTGGCGTCATTTATCCAGACAACATCTCATTTACCTGGGTCGCATCAAACTCAAGAGGTTTTAACCACGGTCGCATCCACTCAAAAGATACAATCTCAGCCTGCTATGTTGAGTCAGGAATTGATGCCACAACCGGTTGCGCTAAACTCAGAAAGCAAAAATGATTTATAATCATACGGAAAATTTAGTCCAGCGTGAAAAGTAATGTGTTGCTCTCTTAAGAAAATAACAACCTCTTGAAATTGTAGTACTTTGCCACAAAAAATTAAATTATTATATTTATCACTCATTGATCCCAAGTTTGATAATGAGAACGCATATACTCAAAACCTTGGAGTATAATCTCCTCCAACACATTCAGATCGACATCATCAAGCTTATTAATATAAAGACAAGCCTTGCCAAGTTTGTGCTTCCCAAGCCTACTAAGAGGTTCTGACATATCCCGATAGCCCGGCATAATATATAAAGAAAGAGCCGATTTGCGCGGACTAAAACCCGTCATCAAAAACTCACCTTCTCTGCCACTTTCATATTTATAATAATAGCGCCCATACCCGATAATGCTCTCTCCCCACATCACCGGATCAAGCCCCGTCACACGGTTAAAAAGTTCTAATAAGACAAGCCCATCTTCTCGTCGCTTGGGATGCTCTAATTCAGAAATATATTTTTTAGGTGAAACTTTTGTCGGTTGGGTTTTATTTGCTTTTTTTGTCATATTGCAAACTTTCTTAAATAAGCTGAGCCCTTAAATAAGTTGAGCAAGTGTCAGCCCCAACTCCTACTCTTCAAACAAATGCGGATAAAGTGATTTCACCTCAGCTCGCTTCGCCTCAATAGAGGCCTCATTAGAGCGATCAGTTGGTAGAACCTTCAACCGCTCGTGAATAGAGCCCGGGCGCGGGGTAAAAAGAAGCACTTCTTCCCCAAGTTCAACCGCTTCACGCATATCATGCGTTACCATCACCGCAGTAATCGGGTTATCAACCCAAAGCCTTCGAACTAACTGGCGTAATCGAGCAGCAGTTGGTGCATCTAACGAAACAAACGGTTCATCAAGCAGCAGTAAATTAGGTTTAGAAGCAAAGGCTCTGGCTATTGCTACACGGCGCGACAGACCAAGAGACAATTCGCTTGGAAAATGCGAAAGCATCTCAGTCAAACCAACAACCTCAACAAGCTGGTTAAACTCATGATCACTAAAAGTCGTGTCCGCACTTAATAAAATGTTTTCTTTAACAGTACGCCATGGCAAAAGGCGCGGCTCTTGAAACACCATCCCAACTTTAGGAGGGTGCTCCCAATCAACACGCCCCTCATAGTCATCATCCAAACCGGCCAGGATACGAAGCAAGGTAGACTTGCCACAACCAGAAGGACCAAAAAATACAGTAAAGCTATTTTCCGTGAGGGTAAGTTGAGCATCTTTCAAAGCTTGTGTTTCAGCTCCATTTGCGCCCAAATATGTTTTGTTTTTAATATGAACCTTAAGCAGGCTCTGCACGCCAACGTGTTGCATAACGCTCCCATGGTTGAACAATTAAAATTTCTATCAAAAGCATCACTGCGATAAAGGCTAGTGAATAAGCAAAAATACCAGCCACATCAAACAACTGAAAATAAGTATGGAGTTGAAAACCAACCCCGTCAGAGCGCCCAATAAATTCAACCACCAGAACAATCTTCCAAATCAACGAAAGGCCCGAGCGACCAGCTGCCACAATAAACGGTTGCAATTGCGGCAATATAATATGTTGAAATTTCTGCAAGCGTGTATAGCGAAAACTCTGTCCCATTTCTTCAAGTTCATAATTCAAAGAGCGCGTTCCCTCGCGAAGCATAACGGCAACGTTCGGCACTTTGTTAATTACAACAGCAACGATAGCCGCCGTTTCAGTCAAGCCCCCCCAAATATAACAAAGGAAAATAATCACAAGCGCGGGAATATTTAAGAAGAACACCAACCAGGGGTCAAACAACCCATTGACCATATGGCTCCGCCCCATAGCCAAGCCAATTGCAATTCCAAGGGCCATAGCAATTATAAAACTAGCAACCACTCGCCAAAGCGTAATCAACATATGATGCCAAAGCGCACCACTAGCCCCCTCCCTTAATATGGCAGAGCTCACCTCAACCGGCCCAGGCAATAAAGGATCAGCAATAAGCGCCGCAGCTCCAGCCCAAATCAGTACAAATCCAACAATAGAAAAAAAGGAATAGAGAAACCTCATAGATTAATTCACCCTTTCCACTTCTTTCGTATTCAAGTGCACAGGTTGAGAAATATCACCAAGCAACCAAAACGTTCCTGAGCTCAATTTCTTCGAGCGCCCAAGAAGTTTCGTCCCGCCTAATTTTGCTAAAACAGCATAAAGCCGTTGCACATCAGCTTGTTCAACGATTAAGGGTCTTCGTAAGATGCCATCACGAAATGAGTGACGCAAAGCTAAAAACGTTTTTTCATCTTTGGCTTTCATACGAGGCCGAATATCATTCCAAATAGCATCCTCTTTATCAAGAATGGCAACAGCATCTTTAGCAGCAGATAAAAAACCCCTTAATTGCTTTTCATTTTTTTTTGCCCAGCCTTCGGAAAAAGCAAATCCAATGGCAACTGTTGGCCCAGACGTTCCAAGCTCAAGCATCACATCACCAACAGAAAGTAATGAGCGAAACCCCTTCGCTTTTAACCGTGCACTAAAATGCCAAAAATTCAAAATGGCATCAAATTCCCCGCGGATCATCTTTTGAGTGAGCAAAGGCGGTGCGCCAAAAACAGGCGTTGCAATATCAGTTAAATCAACACCTAGTTTCTTTTTTGTATAAGCTCTCAAAAACAACCAACTCTTATCCAATGGCCCACCCGCAACAGCTATTTTTTTCCCGCGCAAATCCTCGAGTGTTTTAATATCTGAATTGGCTGCAACCATCAGATGCCCAACAGCAGAGCTATATGGCACAAGAGTAAAGTCAGCCTTTTCAGCCCGGCGGCGAGAGACCCAGGTCCAGTCAGTAGTAACGATTTCAGCTGAGCCGCCTTGCAAAGCTATCTTTGCCCCATTCGTGCTGGCTAAGGGAATAACCTTCATCTTAAACGAATATTTCTCATCAAGCTTACGGAGCTTAATCACATCCAGCACCCAATTGACTGTGCCAAATTGCAAGGCCGCAACACGAACCTCACTGGCATTAGCCACACTAGAGCCAAAAAGCTTTGAATCACTAAAAAAGAAAAAGAATGTAATGAAAATAGCAATTACAGGATAACCCAAAATACGAAAAAATCTCGTTTTAAAAGACATTAAATTATTCATAAAACAAAACGTCCATTTCCATAAATTGCTCAGAAAATTATACAAACTTATGAGCTTACTCACAATTTTGTGCCTATGCTCTATAGCTTAATCTGGTAAACTAAACTTAGGATATCAAATTATAAAGCTAACCTAAAGAGAATGAGAATATTATGAGAAGAAAAGCAAAATTCTTATTTCCTATCCTTATTGCTATATTTTCCTTACTTAGTTTCTCAGCAAATATTTACGCAAACCAACAGTCAGAAACAACTGAAGAAAAACGTCAGCTTGAAGCTATCCAGAAAAGATACAAACACATTGATTCAAAAACAGGGTTAAGAACAGATTACTACCGAGCAGCTCTTCCAAGCTCAGTGCCAGGTGGTATGCGCATCAACGTGAAAGAAGTCTACACTCATTTTAAAAACAAATCGGCTTTATTCCTTGATGTAATGGCCCACACAGGAACAGGTCCAGACCCCCTTGACGGAATTTGGCGCATAGCCAAACCAAGGCATAACATTCCAGGCAGTACCTGGCTTGCTGATGTTGGCACTGGTTCACTCACACCTGAAATGGAAAAATACTATCAGGATAATTTAAAAAATCTCACAAACGGTGAAAAATCAAAAGCCATCATTATGTATTGCACCGCTGATTGCTGGATGGCATGGAATGCTGTTCGCAGAGCATCAAAATGGGGTTATACAAATGTTCTCTGGTTTCCTGAGGGCACAGAAGAATGGGTCGATGCAGGGCATTCATTAGAAAATTCCACACCAGTCCCCCTTAAAATTGTAGATTAAAAAATGATTGAAGATAGAAATCACCTCTCAACAAGCTAAACCTGATCACAAAAACGTGAGAACATCTTATATTCATTAAACTTTATATCTAAATTCCTAACAATCGACACAAAACCTTCTAGACGCTTTAATCTGAGGCGCCTAAACTCCCTACCAAATAGTAGGCCCCTCAAGAGAACAAAAAAAATAAAAATCAAACTCTGAGGGAACTCTAGTAAATGCAAAGGGGAGAATGCATGACACATAAATATAAATTAAAAACCGGCTTAATTACCTGCATAGCAACTATAATAGCACTCACGTCTAGCGTATTCATAGAGTTAGCCAACGCAAACACCATAGAAAAAACAATCACCCTCATTGGCAAAGATGGTTCAAAACTGCAAGTCGCCAAACTTATTCTAACTCCTCAAGAAAACAAAAACCATTCCTTTGAAATCAAATGGGATGAGAGCAAGTTTTCCAATCACTTCCTTTCCATGCGCCCATTTCAATGCATAGATGGACCACAAACATTTTGTCATCTTGGCTATCCATACAAAACAAAGAACAGAATTTCCAAAACAGATTTACAAGATCTAGAATATGCTCTGCTTTTCATTCATAAAAACGAAAAGGAATACGGCATCAATTTCTGGAACGGTGTGTATTATCGACTAAAGAGAGAAAGTGATGGCACAATCACAGGATCCGTCTGGGAAACAGATATGAACGAACTAGCTTCCCCACCTGAGAAGGAATTTGATCGCCCAATTGGTGGCAGTGACCTCGTTGAAGGCGCTGAAGGAAAACATAGATTTCCAAAGATTATCATCCAATAAGTGAAAGCATTTGAATGACAAAATGAACCCTGTTCATGGCAAAACAAAGGTAAAAACACAAAACAAGAACTGCAATACCATGCATTTATATGCAATTTTTTCGCAGCAGCTAACAGGCTCTATCAAAACACTATACCTTCGAATGAAACCGTCTCATGACGTCTCGCGAGAGGAAAAAAATTGTGATAGTCTTATTAATGAATGTTCTAAGAATCTTCCGATTATTTAGAATAATAATTTAAATCTTGGGCAGCTTTTAAAATAATAAGAAAGCACCCCAAAAAATTAACTGCTGATTTTAAAAAAACGGGTGAAATTTGAGTAACTGATATAACAATTAAAGACACAGCAATAAGTGTCATATCAAGTGCCTGTATACACTCATATTTTTTAAGATTTAAACTGCTTTTTATAGGTCAAACTTTTATATAAAACGACTGCAATAACAATTTATGAGGAGGGGCCCATGCAGCTCGCGCTGGTAATTGATCCCGGTAAATGCACATCATGCAAGCAATGTGAAATGGCTTGTGCGTATGAAAACGAACAAACATTCAACCCGGCAAAATCACGTATTCGTATTTTCGACTTTCATGAAGAAGGCCGGTTTGTCCCTTACACCTGTACACAATGTGACGAAGCTTGGTGTCAATCAGCTTGTCCGGTAAACGCAATCACAACAGATCAAGCGTCTGGTGTGAAACTCGTTCACGACAACCTTTGCGTTGGCTGTAAAGTCTGCACAATTGCCTGTCCATTCGGCACAATTAACTACAATGCAGATACGGGTAAAGTCATCAAATGCGATCTTTGTGGCGGTGATCCTGCTTGTGCAAAAGCTTGCCCAACAGATGCCATCACTTACGCAGACGTTGAGCAATCAGGCTTTGATAAAATGAAAGCCTGGGCTGCAAAAACTGACTCAGCCGCTCAATCATCATAATTTACAGTCAAGGGAGATGTCCTAATGGCTTGGACAAAAAAAATACTACGTATCAATCTCACTGCTGGTGAGATCACTACAGAGCCTCTAAACATGGAATGGGCTCAGGAATATCTTGGACAACGCGGTCTCGCCACCAAATATTTCACAGAAGAAACAGATCCAAATGTAGATCCGCTTTCTCCTGATAATAAACTTATCTTTGCAACCGGCCCTCTAACTGGCACATGTGCCTCAACAGGTGGCCGTTACTCAGTAATCACTAAAGGTCCACTGACAGGGGCAATTGCTTGTTCAAATTCAGGCGGTTACTTCGGACCAGAGCTGAAATTCTCAGGTTACGACATGGTGATTCTAGAAGGTAAATCACCAACACCAGTCTACCTTTCTGTTTTCAATGACAAAGTCCAGTTAAGAGACGCAAGTCACCTCTGGGGCAAAACAGTTTGGGAAGCTGACGGCATGATTAAAGCCGAAGTACAAGACCCACTTGCCCACGTTGCAACAATTGGCGTCTCAGGTGAAAAAGGTGTTCTTTATTCATGCATCGTGAATAACATGCACCGTGCTGCTGGCCGCTCAGGTGTGGGCGCAGTTATGGGCTCTAAAAACTTAAAAGCGATTGTCGCTCGTGGATCAAACGGCGTTCAAGTACGAGACCCTCAAGGTTTCTTTGCAGCAACAGATGCTGGTAAAAAAGTTTTGGCGGAAAACGCGGTTACTGGCGAGGGCCTCCCAGCTTTCGGGACCCAGGTTCTCATGAACGTGATCAACGAATCAGGGGCTATGCCAACTCGCAACTGTCGCGACACTGTCTTTGAAGGTGCTCACGACATTTCAGCTGAAGCCATGGCTGAGCCTCGTCGCTCAGATGGTAAAGCAAACCTGTCTACTAACCAAGGTTGCTTTGGCTGTACAATTGCCTGTGGTCGCGTTTCAACCATCGACCCAACTCACTTCACAGTACAAGGTGAAGACAAAGAGCGTTACAAACACGCTTCGGGTGGTTTGGAATATGAAGCAGCCTGGGCACTTGGTTCAGCAACAGGCGTTAACGATCTAGACGCGCTGACATATGCTCAGTTCTTATGTAATGAGCACGGTCTCGACCCAATCTCACTAGGTTCAACGATTGCAGCTGCAATGGACCTATATGAAGAAGGCGTCATCAACCACAACACAACCGGTGGTATCGAACTTAAATTCGGTAATGCTGAAGCTCTAGTTAAAGTTTGCGAACTGGTCGGCATGGCTGAAGGTTTCGGCGCTGAACTAGGCATGGGTTCAAAACGCCTTTGTGAAAAATATGGCCGTCCAGAGCTTTCAATGACTTGTAAAGGTCAAGAATTCCCTGCCTATGACCCTCGCGGTATTCAAGGCATGGGGCTAACATATGCCACATCAAATCGTGGTGGCTGTCACCTTCGTTCATACACAGTGTCATCTGAAATTCTGGGTATCCCAGAAAAAACAGATCCACTTGCAACTGAGGGTAAAGCAGGCCTAGTGAAAGCATTCCAAGACGCAACAGCTGCTGTTGATAGTGCTGGCATTTGCGTTTTCACAACCTTCGCATGGACCCTGGAAGATATCGCTCCGCAAATTGACACAGCTTGTGAAGGCGGCTGGACACCAGAAAAACTTATGGAAGTTGGTGAGCGCGTTTGGAATATGGAACGTCGTTATAATATGGCAGCCGGCATCTTAGGCGATCAGGATACATTGCCTGAACGCGTAATGAAGGAAGCTTCAAAAGCTGGCCCTGCGAAAGGTCTAGTTTCTGGCTTGGATAAAATGTTGCCCGAATATTATGAGCTTCGCGGTTGGTCAACAGATGGCACACCAACTGGTGAGACACTCTCACGCCTTGGTCTATAATTAAAAGCCTTTAGACAAAGTCTATAAACACCAAAGGCAACAAATTTTAAATAGGCCTCTAATCATATTAGAGGCCTATTTTTTTCTTTTCATTCATACCAACACTGTTGAAAATAAATTCAACAGAACATTAGAT
The DNA here is from genome assembly GCA_040367435.1 of Hyphomicrobiales bacterium 4NK60-0047b. Classification (NCBI taxonomy): domain Bacteria; kingdom Pseudomonadati; phylum Pseudomonadota; class Alphaproteobacteria; order Hyphomicrobiales; species Hyphomicrobiales bacterium 4NK60-0047b. The sequence goes on from BAABWY010000001.1 coordinate 390,344, forward strand.
TCATGAAAAATCTAAGATCTATTCCATTTTCTAAGGCCAAAGAAGAAGTTTTCTAACAAAAATCATGGATGGTTTTTATATAAATTACTGCTAAAATAAGCCCAATAATAAAATAAACATTCACTCTATTATGCAAAAGACAGAAACAAAAACGTACTGTCAGTGAATAGTTTATTCGAAATAAAGAAGCATGAATTGAAGGCAACACATTGAGGGATACTGCCATGCACTATCTTGTACTCGGCGCGGGTCCTGCAGGCGTCACAGCTGCAGAAACACTCCGGAAACATGACAAAACAGCAAAAATTACACTCTTAGGCGGCGAACCAGAACCACCTTATTCACGCATGGCCATTCCCTACTACCTGATTGAAAAAGTCGGTGAAGATGGCACTTATCTGCGTCAACAAGATAACCACTATGAAAATTTGAACATTGACTATGTTCACGGCAAAGCGGTCGCTCTTCATGGCAAATCAAAGCGATTAAAATTAGAAGATGGTTCAGAAATTCAGTTTGATAAACTACTGATCTGTACCGGCGCCAGCCCAATCACACCGCCAATCCCAGGGCTAGACCGAGACGGCATTTATAATTGCTGGACCCTTGAAGACGCGCGCCACATTGCAAGGCTCGCTCAAAAGGGGGAACCTGTTGTCCTCATGGGCGCAGGTTTCATCGGTTCTATTATTTTAGAATCTCTCGCCCTTAAAGGCGTAAACTTAACAGTGGTAGAAATGGGTGACCGCATGGTCCCCCGCATGCTCGATGAAACAGCTGGCGTTATGCTGCAGCAATGGTGCGAGTCTAAAGGTGTTCGTGTATTAACCAGCACAATGATCTCAGAAGTTGGAGATGGCCCTGAAGGGTTAACCGTCCATACTAAAGGCGGTGAAGCTCTCGACGCTAAACTACTAGTGGTAGCAGCTGGTGTTCAACCAAACATCGGCTTCCTGGCTTCGAGCGGCGTGACAATCGAACATGGCATTTTGGTTGATCAATATATGCGTACAAGTGTTCCAGATGTTTACGCCGCTGGTGACGTTTGCCAAGCAACCGACTTCTCAACACAAAAAGCTGAGATGCTAGCTATCCAACCAGTTGCTGTTGAGCATGGTCGCATTGCCGCCCAAAACATGACGGGCAAAGCCACCCCGCATGAAGGCAGTCTCAACATGAACGTCCTTGAATCAATGGGCCTCATCACAGCTTCATTCGGTTTATGGATGGGTGTTGAAGGAGGAGACAGTGCAAAAATGGTCGACCTTCCAAACAACAGATATCTCCGCCTCGAATTTGATGGCAACAAACTCGTCGGTGGCCAAGCCGTTGGCTTAACCGAACATGTCGGCATCCTGCGCGGTCTCATTCAAACTGAACTAGACCTAGGCCCATGGAAAGACAAGTTAATGAAAGAACCCCAGCGCCTACCAGAAGCTTATGTCGCAGTGGCTCAGGGAATAGTCTAAATTCAAAAACATCGACTAATACAAAATCGTCTAATTCAAGTTAGATAATTTAAAAAGACACATAAAAACAAAAGCCGCCTTGTAAGAAAACAAGGTGGCTTTTTTGTTAAATCATTAATTTTACTTATGTTTTCTCATAGCTTTCTTAGAAGCCTCTCATTTTCTGTGACGTTTAAACAACCGTCTTTACCAATTCACAAAACTTATTAGTTAAAAACGTTTAATGCTATTTCCAACCATTCTAAATTTGAGTATCAAGGAAAGTGTTAGAACTAAGGCAAGTAAATTGCCCTAATCAGGGGGATATAATGATTAATAAATTAAAAATTGCTGCATCTGTTGCCCTGCTTCTTATCTGGACATTGCCTGCCAATGCATTAAGTCTAGAAGAAGCTGGGGTTGAAAAGGGTGAAGTCGAAGTACAATATGAAGCTACCTACACTGATGATAATGGCGAGGGAGCTTATGCTCACGAAGAAGAATTAGAAGCACAATTAGGTGTAACAAATTGGTTAATGTTGACTGTTGCTATTGGCTTTGAAGAAGAAGAAGGTGAATCTAGCTTTGACTTCTCCGAAATAGAGGCTGCTGCAACCATTGAGCTTGTCGACCCAGAAAAAGATGGATTTGGTTTAGCTCTTTATGGTCGTTTGAGTAAAGAATTTGCACAAGAAGATGACGAGAAAGATGAAAACGAATTTGCAATCGGTGTGATCGCGGAGCAAACATTCAATGATAAATGGCTTGTTCGTGGTAACCTCTTCTACATCGGTGACATGGACAACGAAGAAGATGAACAGTTTGACGGCGTTGAATACGCTTATCAGGTTCGTTACCAAATGACAGAACGTTTCGGCATCGGTGTTGAAGGTTATGGTACACATAAAGACTTCGACGATGAAGATGAAGATGACACAACTGAACATATGGTTGGCCCTGTTTTCTACTTCAGCCATGAGCTTGAAAGAGGTCATGAGAAAGTATCTCTTAAAGATGATGACGATGGCGACGAAGAAGAAGGCTTAGAGCTTGAAGCTCAATTTGGCGTCCTATTCGGTACAAATGACGACACAGCTGATGTAACCTTCAAATGGGGACTTGAACTAGACTTTTAAATCTCTAGATCCTACAATTCCAATGTAGATATTATTTAATAAGCACAAACAAAAAAGCGCTGTGAAATATTCACAGCGCTTTTTTAATTAAAAGTTCACAATGCTAATTAATACACCGCGAACAATTGAAAGCACGCTTAAAATAAAACTCAAGCGGTGTAATAGCGCAGGTGCTGCCCCGATTGCTTTTAGGCAACCAAAAATACGGTGAATGAAAATTCATCGCCCTTATTATGCATATGGATAATTGAGTTCTAAGAAGATACCCATTAATGTAAATAAAAATCAGAACCCAATGAGGTGTCGACCCAAATGAACATAACTTTCAAACTTTACGCGACCTTGGCCACATCATTGCCAGCCGAAGCTAAAAAGAACCAAATCACATTGTCTGTGCCTGAAAACACAACAATCATGGACCTGATAGATAAATATAACGTGCCAAAAGAAAGTTGCCATCTAATCCTGGTGAACGGCAACTACACACCTCTCATAAGCGCAGCACAAACAACATTAACTGATGGAGACACCCTCGCAATTTGGCCCCCAGTTGCCGGTGGATAGGCCAAGACTTTAACTATCCAATAAATTTTGATTCAGGCCGATGAAAAGTCAAAACTTAGATTTTTATTAGAATATTCTCAGAAACAAGGTGAAATATGGCTATTTAGTCCAAAAAAGTGAAAAATTTAGACTTTTTTCCATTTCTAATACCTGAAAATACCAGCTAACATGACTGTGATGAATTAATAAATATTTCTATAATTGTTAAGGTTTAACCTTGGGAGAGAGAACAAATGAAAGTATGGACAACACCTTCAGTATCTGAAACTGAAACAGGCATGGAAGTAACTAGCTATATGCCAGCTGAACTAGATCGCGCATAAGCTAACAAACTTTTCGATCATGGGTTTAAACCGACAGGATGAGAAATCACCTGTCGGTTTTTTTGTTTTAAATTCCTTTATTAAAAAAGCCAAAATCAATTTTATAATTTAACAAACAAGTTATAAACCTCACTTAGAATCATGCAAAAAAAAATGAATATTTAATTTCTCTAAAAACACAACCATGCGGTCTCTTTAATGTGGCTACATAAAAAACTCACTCCTTTTCTAACTCCTCTCTCATAAACAGCATGAAATCACCCCATTTTTACAAGTTTCTTACTGGATGATTTGCTTTTATGATTGGTGAGTGTTTCAGGTAAAAGGTAATATAATAATGTGAAGTCAAGGTGCCAGCACCCACTTCGCAACATAACTAAAACCAGAAAAGAAGGAGATTTACTATGAAAGAATGGACAACTCCATCAGTGTCTGAAACTGAAACAGGCATGGAAGTAACTAGTTATATGCCAGCTGAACTAGACCGCGCTTAAGTGCGATCTTAGGCTAGCAGTATAAACTGTACTTAAGAGCGGTGGTGGAGAATTTTTCATCACCGTTTTTTTCTTTTTAAAAATTGATATTTCTCATTGAATAGTACACTTGCATAAGCCACCTTAAACATAATTAAAATGATAACAAAAATCGCCTGAAACGTTTCGCGCAAAAACTATAACCATCTTATTGTTGCCACTTGCAGCTTCAGTTGGAGGCAGATAACTACATAGGTGTTAAAACAGCGCGGTTGCTAGTAGGCAACTGAAGCGCATATAAAAAGGGTGAGGTTCAAAAAAATATGAAGATAAAAGTTTTAGGTTCTGGCGCTGGTGGCGGTCTTCCTCAATGGAATTGTAATGCAGTAAATTCAAAAGACGCCCGTAGTGGACATGAATTTGTAAAACCACGTAGTCAGTCTTCAATCGCAGTTTCATCGAATGAAAAAGATTGGGTTCTCTTAAACGCTTCTCCAGACATTCGCCAACAAATTTTCGACAATAAAGAACTTCATCCTCACGAAAACGGCCCCATTAGAAACAGCCCCATTCAAGCTGTTGTCCTCACTAACGGTGATGTTGACCATGTCACGGGCCTCCTTTGTTTAAGAGAAGGACACCCCTTTAATCTATACGCATCAAGCCGGGTACTTGGAACCATTAACGCCAACACGATTTTCAATGTTTTAAATCCTGAAAAGGTCAATCGGATTGAAACACAGCTAAACACCCCGTTTGAAGTCATGACACCAAACGGGTCAACAGGCATTGAAATCACACCTTTTAATGTCCCAGGCAAAGTCGCACTCTATTTGGAAGAGAAAAAAGCAGATGGAACTTTTGGCACCCAAGAAGGGGATACCATCGGCCTCTTTGTCAAAGAGCTCAGCTCAGGCAAAGGCTTTTATTATATCCCGGGCTGCGCCGAAGTAGATCAGCCATTGAGAGAACGGATCACTGGCGCTGAGATCATCTTCTTTGACGGAACACTTTTTACCAATAATGAAATGCTAGACCAAGGTCTACTTCCCAAAACAGGCGAGCGCATGGGACATATGAATATGTCAGGTGATGACGGTACCCTGAAGATTTTTGAAGATATGAAGATTGATCGGAAAATTTATATCCACATCAACAATTCAAATCCGGTCCTTAGAGATAATTCAGATGAGAGAAAAGCCGTAGAAAACAAAGGCTGGGAAGTCTCTTACGATGGAATGGAGGTAACACTATGAGCGATCAATCTAAAGTTCTATCAAAAGATGAGTTAGAAGCCGCTTTAAGAAAAATAGGCGCTGAACGCTACCATAGCCTACACCCCTTTCATAAACTTCTTCATGGCGGTGAGCTGAATAAATTCCAGGTTCAAGCCTGGGCTTTAAATAGATATTGCTACCAAGCTGCAATCCCGCGCAAAGACGCAGCCTTTATGGCAAGATGTACAGAACGAGAATTGCGCCGTGAATGGATACACCGCATTCAAGATCATGATGGTGACGGCATCGAAGAAGAAGGTGGTATCGAACGCTGGCTAGCGCTTACCACAGGTCTTGGCATCAACCCAGAAATGGTCATCTCAACTGAAAAAGCATTGCCAGCGACAAGGTTCGCAGTCGAAGCTTATGTTGATTACGTTCAAAAAGGAACCATGGTCAGAGCGGTTGCTTCCTCACTAACCGAATTATTCGCACCCAAAATTCATGAAGAACGCATTTCTGGCATGCTCGAGAATTATGATTTCATTGACGAAAGCGTAATGAAATATTTCAGAAGACGCCTAAAACAGGCACCTAGAGATGCAAATTTTGCTCTTAAATATGTATTAGAACATGCAACCACAGCCGCGCTGCAAAAAGACGCTCTGGATGCACTCACATTTAAATGCAATGTGCTATGGTCTCAACTGGATGCTTTATACCTGGCTTACTATTCTCCAGCGATGATACCTCCTGGAGCATTTCGGGAAGAAGATGCAAATTAAGGCTGAGACAAAAACAAAGCGATAAACGAACAATGACAAAAGAACGTTTAATAGTTGAAACAAACACAACCCCCGCCTTGCCGCGTTTCGTAAAGTTGCGCCATGATAAAGGGCGGGACCGTTGGATTATGTTAGCTCCAGAGCGCATCTTAACACCTGATCCAATTGCTGTTGAAGTTCTCAAGCTTTGTGACGGAGAAAAAACAGTTGGAGAAATTTCAAGCCACTTAGCTGAAACTTATAATGCTCCAACTGACGTTATTGAAAAAGACATCAAAACTATGTTGCAAGATCTTGCTGATAAAGGATTTCTAATATCATGATTGAAGCTGGTGATAATAATAGTGCTGACCTTTGTGCCGTGGCTCCAATGGGGCTATTGGCTGAACTCACTCATCGATGTCCACTTCAATGTCCCTATTGTTCAAACCCAACAGAGCTAGAACGTTCAAGTGGAGAACTTTCAACGGAAGATTGGGCCCGGGTTTTTAAAGAAGCTGGTGAACTCGGCATTTTGCAAACTCACCTCTCAGGCGGAGAACCCACTGTTCGCAAGGATTTGGAAGAAATTCTCAAAGCAGCCGTTGATGCTGGCATCTACACAAACCTAATCACGGCCGGCGTTCTGCTCTCTCGTGAAAGATTAGAAGGCTTAGTTGATATCGGCCTTGATCATGTACAACTCTCTGTTCAACATGTGGATGCAAAATTAGCTGATAAAATAGCTGGCTTTAAAGGGGGCTATTCAAAAAAACTAGAACTTGCTAAATGGGTAAAAGAACTTGGCCTGCCCTTAACGGTCAACTCACCTATGCACCGGCATAATGTCGAATATTTAGAAGAGATCATTGAGTTTGCAGTCAAGCTAGGCGCTGAGCGCTTAGAAGTCGCACACATCCAATATTATGGCTGGGCCTTTGAAAACCGCCACACTCTTATCCCAACAAAAGAGCAAGTTTACCGCAATGCTGACACTGTCGACGAAGCACGTGAGCGCTTAAAAGGCATCATGTCGATCGATTTTGTTGTTCCTGATTATTATGCAGTGCGCCCAAAACCTTGCATGGGCGGTTGGGGAAGTTCATTCATGACCATCTCTCCAACAGGCAAAGTCCTGCCTTGCCACGCAGCGGCATCAATCAAGGGGTTGGAGTTTGAAAATGTAACCGATCGTCATTTACGAGACATCTGGCTCCACTCAAGCTCATTTAATAAATATCGCGGTACTGACTATCTCCCGGATCCTTGCAAATCCTGCGAATTCAGAGAAGTCGACTTCGGTGGCTGCCGTTGCCAGGCCTTCATGTTCACAGGAGACGCCAAAAACACGGACCCAGCTTGCTCTAAATCCTCTTATCATAAAGATTTATTAGAAATTGCAGAAAGAGAATCAAAATTAGAACCAAAAGAATTTCTCTACCGCAAATTCACCAAACAGCAACAGCCGGCAGAATAAACAAATCACGTTATGCGATATAGTCTCGCTTGTAACGATGACCAAGAGACGTGAGGATTTCATAACCAATCGTCTGAGCATGATCAGCAACTTGATCAATTAAAACAGTCTCTCCCATCATCTCGACTAGTGAGCCCACCTGTACAATATCAGTTGGCAACTCAGTTACATCGATCATGATAAGATCCATCGTTACCCGCCCAACAATAGTCGCAAGCTGCCCATCAATCGCAACTGCTCCTTCACAACCACTTTCTTTATTTCCGTTCTCTTTGTATCCTGTGGCCCGTAAATAACCATCTGCATAACCAACCCCAACAGTTGCTATTCGGCTCGGTCGTGTCGCAACCCAACACCCGCCATAGCTCACACTCTCCCCGGCTTCAATTTCAGAAATTTGTAAAATAGGAGTTTCAACTGTCACGACAGGGGAACAAGGATTGGCCTGCCCAGTAAATGGGTTGCCTCCATAAAGACCAATACCAACACGGCAAACATCAAAATGATAATCAGAACCAAGTAAAGTCCCTGCTGAATTGGCAAGTGATAAAGGTACATCAGAAAGCAGAGAAGGACGGTTATTCATCAACTCATTAAACAAATCGAGTTGTTGTTTATTTTTGATATTCTCAATTTCATCACCACAAGCCAAATGCGACATGATCAAATGAATATCTAGCCCTTCAAGAAAATGCTCTTCCCTGCACAAGAGCTTAAACTCTTGGCTCTGAAATCCAAGACGGTTCATCCCAGTATCAACCTGCAAAGCAACATCGCAATAACCACTCTGCTTAGCAAAAGAACGCCAACGCTCTAAAGTGGAAAAAGAATGAACAACAGGAATAAGACGGTTCTCTTGAAAAATTGCCTCTTCACCTGGTAAGGCACCATGAAAAACATAGATCTTAGCTTTAGGAGCAAATGACCGTAAAACCTGCCCTTCAAATCCATGCGCCACAAAATAAGTTTCACAACCAACCTTGCATAAAGTCTCAGCCACCGGTCCAACACCCAGCCCATAAGCATCCGCTTTCACAACAGCAGCTATCTCTGAAGACGTAGATCCCGTCTTAGCAGCATCTACAAACATCTGATAATTTTCAGTGATACGTTCAAGATTAATTCTTAAATTGGTGGCACTCATTCAAACTCTCTTAAAGTCAAACTTTCTCAAAGTCAGACGTGAAAAATGACAACAGCCATTTTATTGCAAACCCCTAAACCGGAAAACAAAATTAAAAACACCAGACAAAATACAAAAATTTTTGCAATAATTTCTCAAAAGCCTAAACATTAATCATCTAAGTTACAGAAATTTCATACATTTTTTTCAATAATATCCACAGTGCCCCTTCAGCAAAACAGAAAACTATGATAGGGTTAAGTTAGTGCAGTTAAAAAACTGATATTAATAAACGTGATTGGATGGTGTTTCATTCAGAACTGATGGCAGAACGAATAGCCTTTATTCAGTACTGGAAAATTGAGAAAACATAAAAGCTAAACGAGAAATAGTAGTCAAGAATACTTGTTTCTAAAACATAGCTTTTCAAAATTCAAAACAATCAGTTTTATTAGTTTGTTTTCTACACGAGCAAATTGGTTTTAACAATTAAGATATCTCGGGAGGTGTCCATGTTAATACGGTTTCTCAGTATTGCTACAATGAGCGTCACGCTGTTGACCTTTCAGGCCATCAACTCGACAGAGACCAAAAGTTCGCTTCCAAAAAACTCCATCCAAGCCGAAGCTGAAAGCATCTTTTCAGAAAACTCCACCTTCAGTTCTCTCTATCAGAAAAAAGAAGAAACAGAAGCTGATAAACATTTAAAAATCATAGATGCCAAATATATATCTCTCCATCGAGACCAACCAACAATCATACTAGCTTCAGTGGGCCAAATTTCGTTAAACCTCCCGCAAGTTAAAATCAAGGTTCGCCCTTCATACCTCCCACCAATAGATTTCATCACAAATGAAGCCGAAGAAAAAGCAGACGCAGAAAAACATCAATTAACCGCAAGTCTTGACACAGAAACTAAAATTCAAACTATTGAGCCACTTGAAGTTATCAAAACTAAGAAACTTAGAAAAAAGAAAGTTTCGAAATATAGAAAATTCAAGCGCTCAAAAAAATATAAAAAGAAATATGCGCGTTACAAAAAATCTAAATATAAAAAATACAGCTTGGGCAAACCTGTAAAACGCAGAAAAACCAAACGCAGATACAAAAGCCGTTACAAACCTGTGAATTATTTAGACGCCTTTCAATAAGGTCAAATTCATCAACAAGAAGTCTCATACCCTCCAATGGTCAGCCCCATTTAATAAATGAGTACTTGACCATTGGTGTTTTCAAAAACAACATTAGCAAAGGGTAATTTAATCTATTGGCTTATCTGAGCCCTTATTCGTGTGAAAATTTTATCATCACAAGGCTTGGTCTTAAAAGTTTTAGGAACAATGACATTTTCACCTACACAAGAATTTGTAAGCTCCAAATCTTTTAATGCCCCCAAATCAACACCGCTTAGAGAGACGCCTTTCATCACAATCTGATTTTTATGGCAATTTTGAAAACGAACATTTAACAGTACAATATTCTCAAAATGGAGTTTACTTCCATACCCACATGTAATTCGTGACCCTGCTATTATCCCAAAACCAAATTTGTACCGCTTCTTGTTCTCAGCGTCTTTATTGTAATCACCAGCAAAAATATGCGCGCCATTAAGTTCGCAGTTTAATAATTCTCCCATCTTAAGGTGCAAATAAATCGAGCCCAACACACCACCAGAGTTCTCTTGAAAACGACATTGATATATTGTCACATTCTCCCCTCTTAATGTATCGAAGGGACGAATAACCAATTTGTAAAAAGATAAATCACTCAAATCAATTGAGCTTGTCTGAACGCCCAATTCCCTCAAAGTATGAAATGTCTCCGCAACTTCAAATTTAGATCGACCCTGATTACGATTGCGGTCTAAACGAACAAACAACATTTCTTTCGCCAAAGCATTAGTCGCCAACCTATTTAATTGACGGTCAGGAGCCTCAGAAAAATATGCATACACAGCAACTAACGCTGCCACAGATGCAATAAGGTCAAATATTTTTAAAGATAAAAGACCTGTAAGCGACCATCGATTTTGTTTCATTTTCATCCCCTATTCCAACAATCTGAAATCCCCATAGAAGCTTTTTGCAAAAGCCCTATTTCTTAGTTTCAAATATTTGTCGCAACAGAAATAAAAAAGTTCAAAAAAAACTGCCCAGTAAAATTTTACTGGGCAGTTCTAAACATAATACAGTTTTTATTCGATCAAGCTTTCTGTCTAGCAAAAATCTCATCCATAACCCTGAAGCCTCCGCCCCAACCCTGTTCAAGTCCTGCTGCTTTTTCAGCAAAACAAGCAAGTTCAGCTTCTGTTGTATTCAAAGCCTCTAAAATCAAACGAACATTCGTCTTAGAACCAGCTCCCTCAAATTCAACTGTTGTTAATAACTCACGCGGCCAGTTCTCCATCATAGGGTTCGCAATCGTATTCCACTCAGCATCAGTAGAATAATGCTTCCAAACCAATTTTTTCTGAGGCTCTATTTCCTGAAACACCATACGGCTCAAATCTGATTTTTCCCCAAATTTCATCTCATTCAACCACTCCCCACCAGGAGTTAAATCAAATTTATGAATAATAGTCTCAACACCCGGTCCATACCATTCTGCTAAAATTTCAGGATCTGTCCAAGCTCGCCAAACCATTTCTAAAGGCGCTTCAAACATCCGTTCAATTCGATATTTATTCAACTCAGTCATTACTTTCTTTCCTTTGCTCAGTCTCATTCAATGCTTTGAGGACATGATCGAGCTGATCAAAACTAGCTCCCCAAAATTCTTTAAATTCAGTAAGCCAATCAACAGCTACCACTAGGGTTTCAGCTTTTAATCTCGCAGGGCGTTGTTGTCGTGCAATATCACGTTCAATCAACCCAGCGCGTTCTAAAACTTTCAAATGGCGTGAAATAGCCGGTTGGCTAATATCAAACGGCGCTGCAATCTCAGTTACAGACGCCTCTCCATCAGAAAGTCTAGATAAAATTTCACGCCTCGTAGGATCAGCCAAAGCAGAAAAAACAGCATCCAACTTTGAGGGCGATTTTGTATAACCAACTTGTTCCATAACGTTATGGTTATATAATAAGGAGATAATGTCAAGAACGTTATTTTTCCTCACGTAATGTAAGGAGCTATATAGAAAAAATGGAATAAAGCTTATTTTAATAAATATTCGTTATTATCAAAAAGCTTAGCTAGGTGTTCTCTAAAAATGAGTACTTCATTTTTTTAAGAATAATATCGAGTAAAGAAGGATCAAACCTGAGGCAAAAGACGGTATTTTTAGTTATTAGTTATGAGTGAGAAAAGCGGTGAAACCAGAAGAGAGCCAACCAGCTAATGTGCCTCAAATTGTAGAATTTGAGAACGCACCTAACTCAAGAAAAGAAGGCCTTGTAAGCAAGCGCATTCATTCTGCTGTTTCCGCCCTAGCCTCATCATCATCACCTGTTTCAGAAACAGATGACTTCTTCCACGATTGTGTAAAAAATCTATCAAAGGCTTTTGAAGTAAAATATGCTTTTATTGGTGTTTTTGAAGATGATTCCAAAACATCCATTCGCTCTCTCGCCGTATCCGCAGATTTAATGATAACTGATAATATCACCTATGATCTAAAAGGAACCCCTTGCGAAGATTGCCTAAATAACCAACAAGTCCTAATCCAAGAGGATGTTGTAAACCAATATCCAGAAGATGACATGCTGGCGGATATGGAACTGCAAAGTTATTTTGGTAGCGCAATAATTGATTCAAACGGCAACGAATTAGGTCTTGTTGTTATCCTTGACACAGAACGAATGGAAAAAGATGAATGGATGTATCCCATTTTCGCCCTATTCGCGGATCGAATTTCCTTAGAATTAGAACGTATCAACCGCCAAAAAGATCTTCGTCTAGCCGCAAGTGTATTTGAAAATAGCCAAGAAGGTATCATGCTTCTTGATACTGATTGGAGAATACGCAAAGCAAATCAAGCTTTTTCAAAAATTTCAGGCTGGAAAGAAAAAGAAATCATAGGATTGCCAGTTACTAAACTTGCAACAAAAGATCAGACTGAATTCTCAATTTGTGAAATTTCGAAAAGCCTATCAAAACATAATCACTGGGAAGGCGAAATCTGGTCTCACCAGAAAAATGGCGGCATTTACCCTGAAAAGAGAACAATTTCAGCTGTAAGAGACCCTGAAACAAAAGAAATCATCCATTATATTAGTATGTCTGTTGATATTTCAGAACAAAAATACGCAGAGCAACGTATCAATCGTTTAGCTCGCTACGATCAAATCACAGATTTGCCAAATAGAAATTATTTCAACGAAAAATTAAACGAAGAAATCTCAATTGCCAGAAACAAAGGGTCCGACCTAGTACTAATGACACTCGATCTAGACGGATTTAAACTCATAAATGATATGCGCGGACATTCAACCGGTGACCGCTTACTAAAATTAATCGGTGAAAGATTACAGTACTTACCGTCAAATGAAATCTTCACAGCTCGCATTGGCGGGGATGAATTTACTCTTTTATTTAGCTTCAAAGAAAAACAAGACAAATTAGAAGCTATTCTAAAAAGTAGAACAGAAGAAATAATAGACCTTATCAGTCACCCCTATATGCTAGACGGCGAAGAGACAGTAATAACCGCAAGTATAGGAATAGCAATCTTTTCTAATGAGGCTGAAGATGCTCAGAGCCTAATAAAAAATTCAGATCTAGCTCTTTATGCCGCCAAGAAAAAAGGAAAAAATTGTTTCGAATTCTATAAACCTGAATTAAGCAGCAATGTAGAAAATCAGTTCGCACTGACCAATCTCTTACGTAAAGCGCTCACAAAAAATCAATTCGAACTCCATTATCAAGCAAAAAACAAAGCCAAATCTCATGAAATCGTTGGTTATGAAGCCCTAATAAGATGGAAATTAGATGATGGCGTCCTTGTAAGCCCTGGTCAATTTATACCTGTTGCAGAAGATTCAGGTATGATAACAGAGATCGGAAAATGGGTCTTCGAAGAAGTCATAAATCAAACTCAAAGCTGGTTAAACTCAGGGTTTCATTTTGGACGAGTTGCCATAAACATATCTGGCCGTCAACTATCCGATGACGGTTTTGTCGAATGGGTTGAAGCCCTCATAAATAAAACAAAGGTTTCCCCAGAACACTTTGAGCTAGAAATAACTGAAAGCTGGTTGATCGAAGATCCGGATAAATCTGCTAAAGTTCTAAGCCAACTGCATGAATTAGGGTTTCAATTATCCATCGATGATTTCGGTGTAGCTCATTCATCATTGAATTACCTGAAATGCTTTCCGGTTGATACAATCAAAATAGACAGATCGTTTACAAGAGATATCTTAACAAGCCAAGAAAGCATGGCCATAGTTTCAGCCATCATTGCAATAGGAAATAACCTAAATCTCAATATTTTAGCGGAAGGTGTCGAAACTAAAGAGCAACTCCAAAAGTTAGAAACAGCAGGCTGCAATGAAATCCAAGGTTTTTATTTTGCAAAACCACAGCCAGTTTCCGTATTAGAGGCAAACCAGAACAAAAGCAATCCAGAGTTAATAGCCCACCAGTCACTGCGCTCTATCTCAGCATAAATTTTATTTTATAAGTGACAAGAAATCGTTCTGAATTCAGAGCCAATTAGCTCCGATAAAAGAATGCAAAACTCTTTAGAAATTTCTGGCCAGTTCCAAAATTATAAAATCAAATTCCCCAACACCATATCATTGTAAAATGACCAATGATGCACAGGAGAGGGAACATAATAAACTTCACATGCAAGCATCTCACAACCAGTCCTTGCTAACCAATTATCCAGTGAAATTGAAAGCCCATCAGAATAAGAACACTGCTCAAGACAAGATGGACATTGCATAAATTGCCAATCTCCAGACGCAGTCACAACACACTGCCGATCCATAAAAACCTCAAGACCATTAACTTGGAGCTTAGAAGAAAATTCAATAAAATTACAATTAATAACATCTGCTCGCTCTTCTTCTAAAATGGTCGCTTCAAGAAACTTTTCCCCAGGCCCATATCCTAGTTTTTCTTGAGAAAGAACACAGTGGGATGGTTGATCAAAAATAATGTATCTTTCATTCAAATATGAAATAATAGTTTCAGAGGCCTGCAACAGCTCTGTTGCCGAAATGTAAGGAAAAGCAATCACAAACGACTGGTCAGACATAAGGCAATTTTTCCCACATAAGAACAAAATTATACAAGACTTTCTTACCTGCTCTTCTACGAAAAAAGGAAGAAAGATATTTTATAACAGTGCAATTCATATCAAAAGCAAGTATGATAAAATAACTAAATAAAACTGGACTGCAGAAACTTAGTAAACCAACCTGCCGTTCATAAATAAAAAACAAGCCCCTTAAAGGTTAGTGCTGTAAACATAATGAATTTAGATACAACCAAACTCGATGCTACCGGGAAAGTTGTTTTGGATCATATATATGATCAAGAAACCCCTCTTCACTTTTATAATGCCTTATCCCAGCTAGATTATAGCATTCCAGCTGAAGCCAATCCTGTTTTTGAGAAACTAATTACATTCCTTCAGAAAAACAAAACCAATCAAAAAATAAAACTCATCGATTTGGGCAGTTCTTACGGGGTCAATAGCGCCCTACTAAAATCAGAAAAATCTCTAAACGACCTCTTAAAACGTTACAAAGTCAACGAGCTAAAAAACTCAACATCAAATGAGTTAATTGAAAAAGATAAAAGCTGGTACAAGTTAGAGAAAAATTTAATCACCATAGTTGGCGCCGATGTTTCAGAATACGCACTAGATTATGCCTTAAAAACCAATCTGATTAACAAAAAGCTTTGCGGAAATTTTGAAGAACGTACGCTCACAGAAACTGAAAAACAAATTATTGAAAACACTGATTTAATCATTTCAACTGGCTGCATCGGTTATGTTGGCCATCAAACAATCAAAGAGCTCCTAAACTCACTCACACCAAAGCAGCCAATCATGGCTCACTTTGTTCTTAGAACCATCTCCTTTGAGAAAATTGAACAAGAAATTTCAAAAAATGGCTATAAAACCTACAAATCAAAAATACCATTCCGTCAAAGAAGTTTTGCCTCAAAAGAAGAAAAATCAAGCACTCTCGAACGTTTGAAAGAAATGAGTCTCAATCCAGAAAACTATGAAGCAGAGGGAAGCTATTATGCTCACCTCTACATTTCATTACCTTCAGAAATTGAATTTCCATCACTTCCTGAAGGTATAAAATCATACTTTTAAGACACGGAAGCACACCTAGTCAAATTTGCTTTGCAACAAATTAGAAAGCTCAGTTAAAGCCAGATCAAAATGCTTGATGAAATTCTCAATCGCCTGCTCTTCGCCCTGTGCCGTACTTAAATAACAATTGATCACATCATTGCGGACCAAATAACCAACACCAATACACCCAGGACCGGTTGAACCAAAACCAAAATATAAAATCGTCGGTGACGGTGCAGAACTTGTACTCAAACTATCCTGCCGCATTTTTATCCAACCAGGGCTTTCAAATAATTTCAAAGCCTCATCACACTCAGCCTTAGATAGCTTTCCTCCAAGAATTTTCCCAAGAACTCCACCAGCAAACAATTCAGGGTTTCTATTATATATATTCAATAATTCCCATAAATGTTGTTCCGGCGCTTTACCTTGCTGGCATTCCTTAGCTCGCTCAACATGTTTTGAGGCCGCGTCTTTAAACGAATTTATTTTATCCTCAATAGTTGCATCAGAACTTTCTATCGTTTCAACAAACTTGAAAACCTCAGGCGTTACTGTACGCATAGCCTCGGTTCGTCCTCGGCAGTATTGCCTCGTCGCAATAGATTCATAAGTGGCCCCAATAAAGCCTTTTGCCCGATAATGCGCCAATTGCATGGCACATTGAGCAAACGCATCTGGAGACATCCCCAGGGATTTAATATGCTTGCCACCCCACTCTGGCAAATCATAAGAGCGAGTAATAGTCGTCTGTCTTAAACTCTTAAAGTCATCCGACGCCCTAGAAACAATCCCTTCAAGCTCAGGAGTTAAGGTAAAATCTATCCGAGAAAATGAAGGCGTTCCCCGAGTAACAGCACCAGATTGAGCGTCCAAGCTAGAAAGCTCACATTCTAAAATCGCATCAACAAAATTAAGAATGGTGGTTCCATCCAAGCCACAATGCTCAATATTAATTCCAGCCATTCCATTTTCAAAAACAATAAGTTGCAACGCTGTATCATACCAACGATTACCCGACCCACCATGTAAAAGATTATCACATGCTTCCAGATCGCTCGAAGGTGCAACATCATCAAGATTAATAGAAAAAAGCGCTGTTTCTATAAGATCTAAATTTGCTTTATTTTGTGACGACGCAGATTTCAGTATTTCCCGTGCATCTGCCCACTCAGCCCGGCGCATAGTCGTGAGATGCCCAACAGATTTCTCATCACGCCCACCAGCACTAGCCTCAAGAATAGCAGTCATCCCAGCCTCAATATCTGCATAGCTATGTGGTATGCCATCTGCGGCAACAACATCAAGCACATAAATTTTAGCTTTTGAAAAAACTAATATATGCCGCGAAATTGAAGGCCCAGGCTGCGCCTTACTATAAAAACTGCGCAGAGAATCTTGTGTCTTACCAGGAATACGTGTCGCAGAAAAAAGATACTTCACCTGATCCATCGACAAAGGGTTGTTTTTTATTTTCGCTACAGGGATTTTTTCCTGGTCTAACAGTAACTTATAACCTAAAGCCGAGGCAGCTATTTTAGCCGCTCTTTGTGATTGCGAGAGTTCCTCATGACGAAATAGAAAAAAGAAGTTAGCGTTCAACGCAATCGGATCCCGGCGGCCCAAATAACGAGACGGCCAAAAAACATCCAGCCAGCTTTTGGTATCTTTATGATTATTAAATTCACCAAGCGCTCGATGGAGTTTTTCACCCAAACCACCACTTTTTGCAAATCTCTCAACCGCTGCTTTGGTTTCACTTAATTCTTCTTGGTTTAAAAGCGGTTGGCACCATTCAATAAACTTATCTTTGGTGACTTCTAATTCGGGCAAAGGTACTTTTGGTAAAACTTCTTCACATGAAAAAGTGCTCTCTTCGCATTCGCCCACTGTACTGACTGTTGAATTACTCATTCATCTCCCCTATTGATAAATTAAGATACAAACCATCCCAAATAATAATCACAGATGTGTTTGACTGTTTTTTATCTTAAATGAGGCAAGTATGAAAGAAAACGATCCTTTATTCCTAGAACAATTTACAAACAGTTCTGAATACCCCCTACTAAATCATGAAACTAATGCTTATAAAGTCCTCATTAAAAAACTACGTACAGAGCTTGAAGAAAAGGGCTGCGCCGTCCTAAAAAGTTTTATCAAAACCGAATGGCATGAAAAAATAGAACAAGAAGGTGAACAAGTCGCACCTCTCGCCTTTTACAAACAAGAAACAGTTAATGCTTATAATGTGCCCCTAGATGCAAAGTTGCCAGCTGACCATCCAGCAAAAATTACAATGCAAAGAGAAAACGCCTTCGTTGCTCGTGATCTCATCCCCCAAACAGATATAATCCATCAACTATTCAACAGCGTGACTTTTACCCGCTTTTTAGCCGATTGTTTTCAATATGAAAAACTCTATCAATTGGCGGATCCACTGGCTGGGTTATGTCTCAATGTGTTAAACCCGGGCTGCGCACATCCCTGGCATTTTGACATCAATGAATTCACAGTAAGTCTTCTGACCAAAAAATCTAAAAGCGGTGGAGATTTTCGCTATAGCCCGGCCATACGTTCACCGGGTGACGAGAATTTAGACACAGTCAAACAAATCCTCCTCAATGGAAACGCTCCACACCCAAAGGTAAACGACATTTCTCTGAAAGTCGGTGATCTTCAGCTTTTCAAAGGAAGATATTCCTTACATCATGTCAGTCCAGTTCAAGGGGAAAGCCAAAGACACACAGCCATTTTTGCATATACGTTAGAGCCAGGCGTCATTGGCGGTGTTGAACGAACAAGACAGCTTTTCGGTCGGACACACGAAGCCCATGAAATTGCTGAAAAACAAAAAACGGCAAGAAAAAAAATACGTACTGATGAACTTTTAGAGTAAATCGCAAATTCCGCACACTACTAATACCTAAAAAGCTCCTTCAAACCATATTCTAAAAAAACAAAAGTTACCAACCCTTACTCCGTTCTCAGAGTATTATTGTCAAATTCTTAATGTAAAAACATGTTTAATCAGAAGACATTAAACAAAAGGCTTGACTGAAATATTCTGAGGACACAATGAGCAAAGAGATTACACTGACAGGTGTTGAACAAACTTTTGCTGACAACGAACTAATTGTTAGTAAAACAGATCCAAAGGGACGCTTAACTTATTGTAACGACATCTTCTTGCAGATCTCAGGCTACACTGAACAGGAATGTTTGGGACAACCTCACAATATGATCCGCCACCCACATATGCCGCGATGTATTTTTGGCTTGTTATGGGAAACCATTCAAGAAGGAAATGAAATTTTCGCATATGTCGTTAATCGGTGCAAAAACGGTGATCACTATTGGGTAAATGCTCACGTAACTCCAAGTAAAAACAAGGCCGGAGAAATTCTAGGGTTTCACTCGAATAGAAGAACTCCTGATCAACGAATTCTCAATGAGATAATCAAACCACTTTACAAAGACTTACTTGCCGAAGAGCAACGCCATACAAACCGAAAAACTGGTCTGCAAGCATCGACTGATATGGTTCAAAATATATTGAAAAGCAAAAGTTTGGAATATGATGAGTTTTTCGCAAAACTCTAAAACGCTCCACCACAGTATCAATACGATCTTGGTATAGCACGGATACTGTGACGGTTGCTTCTTGCGGATGCCTTGTGGGCATCTGAAGCACAAAAAATACAACTGAAGGCACTCAAAAAAGCAACTTCAAGTGCAACTAAGAATAACGAGCTAAAACAAAGACTTAAAGATCATCTCAAAGTTCAAAACTAACATACTTTAAGTTACGCAATTTGGCTATTAAAGGAATTGGCACATGTTTTCCAATGAGTATAAATCAGCAATACTAAAAGCAGTTGATGTCTGCGAAGCTGCGGCTGACGGTGATTTTGAAGCACGTATAACTGGAATTACTGAAACCGGTGATGCCGCTAGATTACTCAATGCGATAAACAGATTGATCGATAAATCAGATGCGTACTTACGCGAATCTCAAGCGTCACTTTCATATGTAGCCAAGAATAAATATTTTCGAAGAATATCAGAAAAAGGTATGTCGGGTGCATTTGGTGTAGCAAGCAATAGTAATAATATAGCAATGCAATCAATTGAAGATAGGATTGTTAGCTTTACATCAGTCATAGAACAATTTGAAAACCAAATGAAAGAAGTGGTCGAAACTGTCTCCTCTGCCGCAGTTGAGTTAAATGCTTCCGCTGAATCAATGGAAGACACCACCTCTTCAGCTAGCAACAAAGCTATATCAATTTCATCCTCAGCAGAACAAGCCAATACAAATGTGGCTAGCGTTGCCGCAGCTACAGAGCAAATGAGTTATTCTGTGAATGAGATCAACCAACAAGTTTTACAATCATCTGAAATAACATCAAATGCTGTCAATGAAGTTGAAGTCAGCAGTCAAGATATTAGTGCTTTATGTACAGCTTCAGAAAAAATCGGAGCAATTGTTTCACTCATCAAAGAAATCGCAGACCAAACAAACCTATTGGCATTAAACGCCACTATTGAAGCAGCCCGAGCGGGTGAAGCCGGTAAAGGATTTGCTGTTGTAGCTTCAGAAGTAAAAGAACTAGCAAGCCAAACAAGCAAAGCAACTGATGAAATTGAAGCACAGGTAGCAGAAATACAAACAGCAAGTAACCAAGCCGTTCAATCAATAAAAGTCATCGGAAATACAATCTCTAATGTCGATGAAATCTCGTCAGCAATCGCATCCGCAGTTGAAGAACAAAGCGCCGCAACGGAAGAAATTTCACGCAACATCAGCCAAGCAACAGCAGGCACAACTGAAGTCAGCGCCAATATAGGTGAAATTAGTCAAGCAGTAGGTGAAACCAATGAAGCCTCCAAGCAAGTGCTTAGCGCCTCAACTGAGCTAGCACAAAATGGCGAGAAAATGCGAACAGAAGTCGCTCACTTTATAACTGAAGTCCGTAAGGTAATATAAAAAACGATCCCCCCCTGTTGAAGGGATGCATTTTTACTCTCAGTGAGCAAAATTCCTCCTTCACTAGGAAATACTTACATTAGTAACACCTATGCTAGGGATACTCAGCCCCCTCATCCTCTCGATAACAACTCATCAACCACCTCTCCCCACAAATCCAACATTTTTCCCCTCACAATTTTGCCTCCGTCAAAATAGAGTGAGTAGACAAGGTTGCTCAAACTAAAATAGAGATTGCAGCCATCCATTTTTCCATTTATGCCAATAAACAAATTTGAATTACCCCATTAGGAAACTATCAACCTTCTGAAAGGTCTCCCTATGACGAAATTAAACCTATATGGTTTGAAAAATTGCGACACTTGTAAAAAAGCCATGAAAGCCTTCGAGCAAAAGGGCATTGACTATAATTTCATCGATATTAGAGCAGAAGCTGATCTCGTAGAAAAGCTACCCACTTGGTTAAACTCAGTTGGCGTTGAAAAACTTCTCAACAAAAGATCAACTACCTGGCGCTCTCTAACTGAAACAGAACAAGAAGCGGCGCTTTCAGAAAAAACCCAAACAACTTTAGAAAACAACCCCACCTTGATTAAACGCCCTGTAATTGAAATTGAAAAAACAATTTATGTTGGCTGGACAAAAGATGTTCAAGAAGATCTAATTTAAAAAGCAACCTGAAGGCCCACTAACACGCCAGGTGCTAATAGACAAACTGGGACAAAGCTCTCATCTTGATGAAGGAGTGACGCCCAAAAGCGTCTGGCGCAACCCGTCGCCCCTTGAAGGCAATAGTGCAGTTGCTAGTGCGCAACTGAAGCAAAAAAATACAACCCGAAGCACAAAAAAGAGTATCTGAAAGATTACTAAAAATGAAAATAAAAGTAACAGATAAAATCCACCTCTTTGACAATGAAATTGTGGAACGTTTCGTGCGCTCTAGTGGAGCTGGCGGGCAAAATGTGAACAAGGTAGCAACAGCAGTACAACTACGTTTTGATATAAAAAGATCTCCAAACTTACCTGATTATATCCGCAAAAAAATTTTAGATCTTCAAGATAGCCGCATCACCAAAGAAGGCATAATAATAATTTTTGCTGATCGCCACCGCACCCAAGAACTAAACCGACGAGATGCCCGTGAGCGGTTATTTGAAATTATCAGAAATGCAGCAAGAACACCCAAACACCGCATCAAAACCAAACCATCATTCACTGCAAGGAAAAAACGTCTCGACGGTAAAACCAAAAGAGGCAGTCTTAAAAAACTTCGCACACAGAAAATTCAAATCGATTAATCTTTGCAGGAATATTGTGGAGACTAAAGCATGT
Organism: Hyphomicrobiales bacterium 4NK60-0047b; assembly: GCA_040367435.1. Taxonomy (NCBI): domain Bacteria; kingdom Pseudomonadati; phylum Pseudomonadota; class Alphaproteobacteria; order Hyphomicrobiales; species Hyphomicrobiales bacterium 4NK60-0047b. Next base: position 412,449 of record BAABWY010000001.1, read on the forward strand.
CTTTAAATAAAAAATGACATGCGCTAACTTTGGGCGAAGAATATCATACTAACTAAAGTTAACCTAAAAATTTAACTATAGAATATCCTATCTCCCCAATTCATATGTAAATTTCCCACATCCAACTTTTAAAATCCAACCGATACATTCATTTTTATAGATTTACCCTTGCGATGCCCTTATGCTTATCCTACAACTTACGTAGGGGATTTAAGGACTTTTACTGATAAAATTATAACAGTACAGTAATCGAAACCCTTTATTTCTACCCGGTGCACCAGCGGCAAAAGTCATGAATTCACTTTCATCACAAAGCTGGCCCGGCACAAGAAGAACCGCAGCGGAACTAGTGCCTATGCTCACTGCGCTCAGGACCTCAAGTTACAGATCATGCAGAAGGTCCATTCTGCTAAAATCACAAAAGCAGATTTTTAAGTAATAAATAAAGATCAGACGTTCAGTTAAGATCATGACTGGTAAAACCATAACTGGCCTCTAGATCAAAAAAACTTAAAGGGGAAGAAATGACTGATACAAACTCATCCAATAAGACCGGGGGTGGTAATAACAGCGCCTACTGGTCCACAAACATTCGAATAATTATTGTTTCACTAATCATATGGGCATTCGTCTCATTTGGTTGTGGTATCCTCCTGCGTCCACTCCTTGCTGATATAAAAGTCGGCGGAACCGATCTCGGTTTTTGGTTCGCTCAACAAGGATCAATCCTTGTCTTTCTTTGTCTGATCTTTTTCTACGCCTGGCGTATGAATAAACTCGACAAAGAACATGGCGTTGACGAATAATAGGAGCAAAAAACATGGATCAATATACCCTTAATCTGCTGTTTGTAGGTGCAAGTTTTGCGCTATACATCGGCATCGCAGTGTGGGCCCGTGCCGGCACCACAGCTGAATTTTACGCTGCTGGTCGCGGCGTTCACCCAATCACCAACGGGATGGCAACAGCCGCAGACTGGATGTCAGCTGCCTCATTCATCTCAATGGCTGGCCTCATTGCCTTTGGTGGTTACATCAATTCATCCTTCCTTATGGGCTGGACTGGTGGTTACGTATTGCTTGCCCTATTACTAGCACCTTACTTGCGTAAATTTGGCAAGTTCACAGTACCAGAATTTATTGGGGATCGCTTCTACAGCCCAACAGCACGCATCATTGCAGTTATCTGCCTCATCGTTGCTTCAATCACTTACGTGATTGGACAAATGACAGGTGTTGGCGTAGCTTTCTCTCGCTTCCTTGAAGTGAACAACACGCTCGGTCTAATGATCGGTGCAGGCGTTGTATTCTTCTATGCTGTTCTTGGCGGCATGAAAGGTGTAACATACACACAGGTTGCTCAATACTGCGTATTGATCACAGCCTATACAATCCCAGCCATCTTCATCTCATTGCAATTAACAGGCAATCCAGTACCAGCCTTGGGCCTTTTCGGAGACCATGTTGAATCAGGCCAGGCACTGCTAAGCCGTCTTGATCAACTTGTAACGGAACTCGGCTTCAGGGAATACACTGCACAAAATGGCACTCCATCTTCAGTGATTAATATGGTCTTGTTCACATTCTCATTGATGATTGGTACAGCTGGTCTTCCTCATGTGATCATTCGCTTCTTCACAGTTCCAAAAGTAGCAGATGCACGTTGGTCAGCCGGTTGGGCTCTTGTCTTCATCGCTCTACTCTATCTTACAGCACCAGCTGTTGGTGCAATGGCTCGTTTGAATATCATTGACACCATCTATCCAAACGGAACAGCTGAAAAATCTCTTGCTTATGAAGCCCGTCCAGATTGGATGAAAAACTGGGAAGTCACAGGGCTTCTTAAGTTTAAAGACAAAAATGGTGACGGCCTCATTCAGATGTACAATGACAAGTCTAAAAGCTTTGAAGAAACAGCTGAATCACGTGGCTGGAAAGGCTCTGAGTTAGTTGTGAACAGAGACATCCTTGTTCTCGCAAACCCTGAAATTGCAAACCTACCAGGATGGGTCATTGCGTTAGTTGCAGCTGGTGGCCTCGCCGCCGCGCTTTCAACAGCAGCCGGACTACTCCTTGCAATTTCATCTGCCGTTAGTCACGATCTGATCAAAGGATCCATAAACCCAAGTATCAGTGAAAAAGGGGAGTTACTAGCTGCCCGTATCTCAATGGCAGTCGCAATTGCTGTTGCGACTTATCTCGGGCTTAATCCTCCAGGTTTCGCAGCACAAACAGTGGCTCTAGCCTTCGGTCTTGCAGCTGCTTCGATCTTCCCGGCCTTAATGATGGGTATCTTCTCGAAACGCATCAATAATCGGGGTGCCGTTGCAGGCATGTTGACAGGTTTAATATTCACACTAGTCTACATCTTCTTGCACAAAGGGTGGTTCTTCATTCCAGGAACAGCATCGTTCCCAGATACAATCGCAGGGTCATTATTTGGCATTAAGTCAACGGCAATTGGTGCCATTGGCGCAATCCTCAACTTTGTCGCCGCATACCTTGTGTCTTCTGTAACAGAAGACACTCCAGACGAAATCAAAGAACTCGTCGAAAGCGTACGTGTACCTCGTGGTGCTGGTGCAGCAACAGAACACTAAGACTAAAAGAAAGGCGGGCATTAAACCCCGCCTTTCTTCTTTTTTAAAACATCCACCTGTTTTAATGAAGAAACCAACATCATGACTTTCGGGGAGCAACAGCCGTGACACCCTTCACCATAAACACAAATCATTTCTTAGCTGAAATTCATCCCTACGACACACTCACAACAAAAGAATTAGAAACGCTCACCTCAAATATTCAAACATTACAGTTTAACAATAACGAGACAATTTATCAGAGCGGCGAACAGCTAGAGGGTCTCTATATCATCGTAAAGGGTTGTGTCAGCATCACTATTCAAACGGGTGAGCATCTATCTACACTGCGAGAAAAAAACAGTTTTGGCGAACGCGGACTCCTACGCAATGGCTTAGCAGCAACCACTGCTGTCGCAACTGAAAACACGACACTTCTTTTACTCCCCAAAGAACAATTCGACCATCTATTTAAAACTCACCCACCCTTTCAAAACTTCTTCACACGAAGTCACACCAAAGTTCAAAATTTCAAACCTAATGCCCTTGCTAGCACAATAGCAGCTGACCTCATGACCCCAACCTTGCAAAGCTGTCCCCCATCAATGAAAATCATCGAAGCTGCCCGCTTAATGAGGGACAACGCCATTTCATCTCTCATTGTACACGACGAAAAAGAGCTACATGGGATAGTTACATTAAGTGACATCTCAAAAAAAGTCGTTGCCGAAGGTAAATCAACAGACGGGCCCATTCGTGAAATAATGACCTCAAATCCTCTAACCTTAGCCCCAGATTCAATCGGCTCAGATATCTTACATTTAATGATTGAAAAAAGAATTGGTCACATCCCAATCGCATCAAACGGTAAATTATTAGGGATCGTCACCAAAACAGATCTCACAAAGTTTCAAGCAGATAGTTCAGCAAATCTTGTACATGACATAACCCTCAGTAATTCACCTGTTGAATTGGTAACAGCAACCTCAAGAATACCTCAGCTCCTAACCAACCTAGTCGGCAGTGGCAACAGACACGATATTATAACTCGCCTCATTACAGATATATCCGATGCAGCAACCCGTAGATTATTAAAATTAGCTGAAAAAAATTTAGGCCCAGCGCCGGTTCCCTATCTTTGGTTGGCATGCGGATCACAAGGACGCCAAGAACAAACTGGCGTATCAGATCAAGATAATTGCCTCATCCTGGATGACAGCATTAAAGAAGATGATAAAAAATATTTCGAAGAGCTCTCTCATTTTGTCTGTGATGGGTTAAATGAATGCGGTTATGTCTATTGCCCTGGTGACATGATGGCTACTAATGAGCAATGGCGACAACCCCTGTCTGTATGGCGCTCATATTTCGAGGGCTGGATAGCAAACCCAGATAAGCAGGCCCAAATGCTCGCCTCTGTTATGTTTGACCTACGCCCCATCGGTGGAACAGAAACACTCTATCAAGACCTACAGGCAGAAACTCTTGAAAAGGCGGCAGCAAATAGCATCTTCACCGCCCATATGATAGCAAACTCAATCACACACACGCCGCCCCTTGGACTATTGCGTGGGTTTGCAACATTAAAATCCGGCGAGCATAAACACCACATAGATTTAAAATTAAACGGCGTCGTCCCAATTGTTGACCTTGGCCGCATCTACGCATTAGGGCAACAAATCAAACCTGTAAACACAAGAGCGCGATTACTGGCAGCAAAAGAAACCGGCGCGATCAGCACCTCAGGTGGACATGATCTGATAGACGCGTATGACCTCATTGCCGAAACCCGTTTGAAACACCAAGCAGAGCAAATAAAGCAAGGCATGAAACCCGATAACTTCATGCGCCCAACTGTCCTCTCTGATTTCGAAAGAAGTCATTTAAGAGACGCATTTGTAGTTGTAAGAACAATGCAGGCTGCTGCCACACAAGGGCGCTCAGTCCTATAAACACAAAAGGACGTTTAGTCTTTTAAACACTAGAGAGCGTTCAAACCTATAAACGAACTGGACACAGCGTCCATTAATCAACAAAAGCACCATAAAAGGAATGCTGTTATGTTTTTAGAACTCATTGCCACATTTGCCATCGGCTTTGCTGGCGCCGGTATCGCCCTCTTAGCCAACCATCTGACAGGCAAGCGATTACCACGCTGGATCATCCCAGTGATGGCAGGTGGCGCCATGATCAGCTTCACAATTTACAATGAATACAGCTGGTATACCCGAACAGCAAACGCCCTTCCAGAGGGTATTCACGTCGCTAAAAAAGTTGAACAATCTGTGTTCTATCGCCCCTGGACATATCTCGTTCCTTATGTGGATCGTTTTATCGCTGTCGACAAACTCTCAGTTCGAAAAAACGATAAATTCCCAAATCAACGCATCCTGGATTTACTAATCTATGGTCGCTGGGCTCCAGCAAACCGTATTAAAGCTATTTTTGATTGTGAAAACGGTAAACGTGCTGATCTAACAGATGGTGTGAGCTTTAAAGAAGATGGCAGTCTTGAGGGCGCCACATGGTATGAAACAGGCAAGGAAAATCCTGTCACCAAAACAGCATGCCAAAACAGTAGATGAGGGGAGCTAATGTTAAAACGTTTAAGTCTAAGACTTAGAATTCTACTATTTTTTGCCCTTTTAGCACTTGGGTCGATAGCCATTATCGTGCTTGCCTTATGGGTAAGTTACAGCCGCCTCGCCTCTCCTGAACTTCTTTCAGCATTTATAAATGCCGGCCTCTACGCAAGCTTTGGCATCTTAGGACTTTCTGTTTTTGTCTGGCTCTTGTTTGATGAAAACATCGCCAAAGCCATTGAACAACTCGCAGCAAATTTACGTATCAACGCTCATACAGACACAACAGATGAGGTTGATAAAAAAACAGGACGTTATTTAGGAGATTTATCATCAGCTGCCGCTGCTGTAACCCAAAGACTATCAGAAACAAAATATCAAACAGCTGAAGAAATCGCTCGTAAAACTGCACAACTAGAAAAAGAAAAATCTCATCTCACCAAAGTCCTCTCCGAGATACCTCTAGGCGTGATATTAGTCGGTGAAAATGGACAAGTCTCACTTTATGACGGTCAATCAGCTGCTGCATTTGAAAACTATCACCCCCTCGCACTTGGCCAACCAATAACTGACTATTTTTGCAAACAAACATTAAGTGAAGTCAAGCAGCAGTTAAGTGAACAAAAACCAGGAACGGTTCAAGATATACGCTTACCAAGCTCAGATAAATCCATTGATTTTGAAGCCAGTATAAGATTGTTAGAAGATAAACTTGGGTTCGTTATAGTCTTAAGCGCAAGGGATCACGGCCTTGCACCTCGCCCCTTGGTTTTCAATTTCGACATTTCAGAACACTTGGCAGACAAACAACAAGCATCAACAAATCTAGACGATCTCTGTTTTGTTATATTCGACACAGAGACAACAGGGCTTTCAACCCAGGAAGACGATGTTATTCAAATCGGTGCGGTAAGGGTTTTAAACGGCCAACAAATTAATGGTGAAGTCTTTGACACTTATGTTGACCCTAAAAGACCGATCCCTCCAGCTTCAACAAAAATACATGGCATAACAGATGCCATGGTCAAAGGTGCACCTCAGTTTGCCCAGGCCGCTAAAAAATTTCACGCCTTCAGCAATAATGCAATTCTCATTGCTCATAACGCCCCTTTTGATCTGGCCTTTTTCAAAAGAGAAGAAAACAAAACTGGCCTTACCTTCAACCACCCCGTACTAGACACAGTTTTATTATCAGCAGCCATTTATGGACAAAGCGTTCCCCACACACTCGACGCAATTGCAGAGCGTTTGAACATCACCATAGAAGAAAAAGTAAGACACACAGCTTTAGGAGACGCCATCGCAACAGCTGAAGTTTTTTTAAAACTACTCCCCATCTTAAAAGCACAAGGCATCGTTACCCTAAAAGATGCCCAAAATGCCATGCGCAAACACCAGCGTCTTTTGTCAGTACAAAACGCAGATTGATTGAAAAAACAAACACCCACATCTTCTGAAATTTTATTTTGATTTACATCAAGAAAAAAATTAAAAGAGAAGCTATATCTCTGGTATCATAAAAAAGACTAGACCATAAGAGGTTGGAGAGCAAAGCGTGCACCATTCAAACGATCTTTTTGATGTCCTGGTTTTCTTATCAGCTGCAGTGATCGCCGTCCCCATTTTTCGCCGACTTGGCCTAAGCCCAATACTTGGATACCTCACCGCTGGCCTCATAATTGGCCCCCACAGTTTCGCACTTATAGAAGACACTGAAGCCTCACATAAATTTGCTGAATTCGGTGTGGTATTCCTTCTTTTCATGATCGGATTAGAGCTCTCCATAGAAAGATTAAAAACCCTAGGGTGGAAAGTCTTTGGACTAGGTTCTCTTCAAGTTATAATCACCGGAGTACTAATTGGAACCGCTGCTTGGGCGTTCGGGTTAAACATAAATGCCGCAACAATTATCGGCGGTGGCTTAGCACTCTCCTCTACAGCCTTCGTGCTTCAGCTTTTAACAGAGCGCAGCGAACGTGCCACCCCTTACGGTCTTACAACCTTTTCCATTCTTCTCTTACAAGACCTGGCAGTTGTCCCCCTACTCCTTCTAGTTACCTTGCTTGGGTCAAACGAAACATCCTTTATCGAAGCCTTTAGCATGTCAGCTTTAAAGGGAGGCATTGCGCTCCTGCTAATCATCGGCTTTGGTCGTTACTTTCTAAGGCCTTTATTTCACGTCATAGCCGCAACACGAAATTCAGAACTCTTTGTCTCAACCACATTGCTCATCGTTCTTGGAATGGGCTGGGCTATGTCACAAGCTGGACTTTCAATGGAATTAGGCGCGTTGCTTGCTGGTGTCCTCTTGGCTGAAACAGAATATAAACATCAAATCGAAGCAGATATAAAACCCTTCAGAGGCATACTCCTTGGGCTCTTTTTCATGACCATTGGCATGTTAATTGATGTGTTTTTCATATTTAACAATCTGGGCACCATCACCTTAATTGTTATCAGCCTCCTGATCGGGAAAATGATCATCATCACGTGTCTATGCAGATTATTCAAAATGCCTTTTAGTACCTCACTCAGAACAGGCTTTGCCCTCTCTCAAGGAGGAGAATTCGGTTTTGTATTATTCGGTGCGGCAATGACTTTAAAAATCATTTCACCGCACATCACACAAATCTTACTAGCAGTAATCGCCATAACAATGCTCTTAACGCCACTAATGTTTTTAGCCGGTAATAAACTATCAAACCTGATAGAAAATAAAACAAACCCAACAACAAATCCAATTGAAGAGGAAATACAAAGCCTCAACAATCACATTCTCATCGCCGGTTTTGGCCGTGTTGGCCAAACTGTTGCAAAAGTCGTCTCCGACGCAGGTTATTCTTACATCGCCCTCGACCTGGATCAAAACCGTGTTAAAAAATGCCGTGGCAAAACCATGCAAGTTTACTATGGAGATGCCAGTCAAATAAAAGTATTGGAAGCCGCTGGAATTTCTAGAGCAACAAGCGTCGTCGTTACTCTCGATGACCAGGCAACAGCCAGCCGAACAGTTGCCGCTTTAAGAGCGCAATATAAAGATCTACCCATTTATGTAAGGGCAAGAGACCGCAAACATATACAACACCTAGAAACAGTTGGCGCAACTGCCATTGTATCAGAAGCGGCAGAATCCAGTCTTCAGCTCGGCAGCGTCATCCTCTCCTCTCTAGATGTAAGCACAGATGAAATCACAAGCCTCATAGAGAAATACAGAGATAATGAATATGAGCGTCTAGAAGAAATTATCGACGGCTAATAACTATCACCTCCGCAAAAACCAATCTCCATTTTAAAACAAAATACCCTAGCTGTGCATAACCTCACTCCCCCTACATGATCATGTAGTTCCGGCGCACACACCCCTTTGATAGCGTGAGCAAATATTATTCATGAACAAAAGGGGATGAGGCTATATGCCCAAAATACAAATGAATATCCACGCCATCACTCTGGGGGCGAGCTTGGCATTTTCTGCGACCACAACAGTGCAGGCAGAAGAAACAATAGAGAGCAACAATCCGCAAGTCACATCAGAACAAGCAAAACAGTTTTTAAGAACGAAGCGCCCAGTTCTTTTAAAGTTCAATTACAATATATCAACTGACTATGTAGATGGCATCTTAGAACCTGATATCACTCAGTTTTTCCAATTAGACCCGAAACGAAAAAGCGACAAACGCTTAAACTTAAGCGGCGCAGGCCATCTCATTGCCCCACTCTCAGAACAAAGCCTTTTACACATTGCAGGCATTATGGATTGGTTCGGATATGAAAAATTTGATGAATATAATTCTGTCACAATAGGGAATGAAACAGCCCTTTATTACAAGTTTAATTCTGAGACAGTTTTAAAGGTAAGCGGCTTTTTCTCTAGTGATCATTTCACAAATAAAAAGTTCGAAGTTCCAACTCATATGTCAAGTTCATACGGCGGCCGAATGAGCCTAAACAAAAACTATCAACTCAGCGAGGGCGCTTTACTCATGTCAGTCGGCGGCACTATATCCCGCCGTACATTCGAATTCGCAACCCTCAGTGATCAAGACCGCTATCAAGGTGACATCGCCTTCACTTATCAACCACTAGCACTTCGTCAATTAAGCCTTTTTTCTCGGTTTCGTTTTGGAAAGGTTGATGCCTTTAACAATCCATTTCTTGACAATGACTTCTACGGCATCGAAGCCGGTTTCAATTGGATTTTAAAACCTGGCTTAACAGTTTCACTCACAGGTTCATATTCCGATGGAAATTATAACGCACCAGAGCTGACCTCTCTCGCCCTCGCATTAGAGGAAATAAAAGGAACAGGCCTTTCTGGTGAAATTTCTTACAATATAAACGAACGACTAAACCTCTATGGCAGAGCAAGCCACACAGATTTCGACAGCAACCTTCCACGAAATGATTTCCAACAAACAATAATTTCAATTGGCGCCCGCTCACCATTTTAAAAGAGAGTCTTAAATCAAATGAATTTTAAATCCCTAAAAAACCTAAGCATATCTATTTTGCTGCTCACAATACTTTCCCCTCTAGGAGGCTGCGAACTTTACCTATTAAGCCTAATCGATGGAGAACAGTTAAGCGCCGAAGAAACAGCTTTTTTCGAACAAATTTTAAATAATGAGAGAAAACGGTTCAACCAGAACAACTCAGAGTTTAATGAAATGACAAACAGTCATGCCAATGCAAATATATTTAAGGATCCACGTAATTTCCTGACCTATTCCAATCCAGGCTTTAACGCAGATCATCTCACAAAAAACACCTATCCAGGCATATTCTGTAACACAGGTTCAAATGTAGCTTCCTCTTTCCAGGGCTTTCCTTTTAGCAATCACGACATAGATGATGTACGTTCTTTTCTACAAAACAATGGTGTAAACAATCCATCTCTGGCTCAAATAACCTCCATTTGTGGCGGGTTTTAAAACCCTTAAAAAAGAAAGCTCTCGAAAAAATAAAAGAGGAACCCATTAAAAGGCTCCTCTTTTCTAATTTAAAAACTATAATAAGAAGCATCCTTAAATAAGTTTCGTGCGCTGCATACAGGTAATAAAATGAAGTCGCTTCAAATTTTCAAACATGAAATAAAGCAAAAAAATTCAATTCAAGATTTAAAAAATTATTTTTCGGAACAAATCGCATGCTATGGATACGTAGCGTTTGATGCCTTTTCCTATCAAACCAAAACTCTAAAAAATTTACGGCAAGATGGAAATTATTATGTCGCAAGTTATGGTCTTGAATATATAGAAAAATTCGTAGATCAAGGAATGATTGAAAATTGCCCGGTAACTAAGCTAATTTCCAAATCATCATTTCCTTTTGATTACATAGAAGCTCTTGAAAATAACAAATCAAGCTGGACCATTCAATTTCAATATCGATTGATGAAATTATTCAACATTCACCATGCCTGGCTCATTCCCTTCAACACAATCGAAAAAGTAAGAGGAATTACATTTTATACTCAAGGTAAAAGTGAAACCACTTATCAGAACTTTATAAATTCAAAAGATGAGATCCAGCTCATGGCAAGCAACTTCACCCAAGCATTAGAAAAACTGGAACCTTCAAAAGCAATGTCTAAATCCCTTGCCAATAAGAGCTGGAACAAAGCGACTTTAAGCTCAAGAGAGACGGAGTGCCTCAAACATTGTTGTGATGGCCTGACTTATGCTGAAATCGGCAAAGCCCTCAATGTCACAGAGAACACCATAAGGTTTCACATGAAAAATATTTTCAGAAAACTGGAAGTAGGCACGCGTTCAGAAGCCGTCGCCCTTTCTAAATATCACTATTAAAATTATCTAAATTTACGTTACTTCAACATATGGTGAATTGATAAAAAACAACAGAACCACGCTTTTAAGATAAAAAGAAGAGAATTTATTAAATATAAAACACAGCGGCAAAATAGCCAGAAAATCAAAAGCTACCCAATTTCAAAAAATAGCCAACAAATATAAAATGGTATTCAAATATCAGATTTTATTTGAAATTATTTTTTCTTCATCTCAATAATTGATAGTAAAGTGGCAGGCTCATGGACCGAAACAATCTCAAGATTGGCTTGAGCAGCGAGATTTTCAAATTCAAATTTATCTCTCTCATTACCTCCCCAAGTCATCAGAAAAACTTCAAGATCTTTAGAAAAATGAGAACCATTTCCCTCAGGAACAATAGCATCAATAACAAACAATCTACTATCATCTTTCATAGAATTACGACAGGTTTGTAATATACGTATACAATCTTCATCTTTCCAGTCATGTAAAATCCTCTTCAAAACATAGACATCAGCATGCGCTGGAACAGATTCAAAAAAGCTCCCACCAACTTTGGAAGTCCTATTAGAACTTTCTTCCTCATCATACTTATGAGCTTGATTAATAACAAATGGTTGGTCAAACAAAACTCCATTCATTTCCTTATTCTGCATCAATACATGACGTAAGAAGTCTCCATGCCCTCCTCCAACATCAACAATAAGGTCCGCTCCATTCATAGGTAAAGCTTCAGACAAAACCGGATTTTCAAATTGAGCATAATTATCCATAGCCTCATCAAATTCCTGAGCCTCATCTGGATGCTCATGCAGATAATCGAAAACACCCTTACCAAATATTTCAGAATAACTATCTTTCCCAGTATCTACACTATGCTCCAGCTGTCCAAAAGCTTGCCACATAGAGGAAGTCACAAGATGAGCTGCTGACCGAATAGATGCATCTCCTTCAGTTTCAATAACTTTAGACAAGCTGGTTGTATAAAATTTATACTTTTCTTTTTCAGAAAACAGCTCATAAGACGCTAACAATCTCATAAGTCTATAAAGGCGGTCTTCATTTACATTTAATTTTTTAGCTATTTCAGAAACAGTTACACCTGTTTCAGTTACATGATCTGCAATACCTAATTTAGCCGCAACATGCACAGCCCTTGAGATTACAAACCCCCAATAGAGTTGGTTAACCCGAGACACCGCTTGGTGAGTTTCTTCAGACATAAGGTGCAATACTCCCAGAATTATCTATACAAAGACTAAATCAGACAACCATCCGGAGGCCTTCTAAGTCATTTTTTTTCGGATAAACACGTCTAACTTCATTAAATGAAACAGGACGAGAAATAGAGAAATTCAAAAAATTCGAACTCACGCGCAGTTTTTCCATTTCAATAAAAACTTGCGTGCGATTAATAACACCCATTTTTTTAATAATGGAAGAAACGTGACTTTTAACAGTGCTTTCTGTCAAACCAATTGATGAGGCTATCTCATTGTTAACCGTTCCACGCATAAGAAACGTTAGGATTTTCATTTCTTTTTTGGTTAAACGATGCGAAGCCGTACACGGAAAAAAGGAAGAGTAACCTCGAACAGATACATAAAAATTTTTACTCGAAACAGTTTGTAAATCTTGTTCTAATTTTTTAAAAACTGATCTAATTTCAAAGACAGAAAGCTGTTTCGTTAGAAAGGCTGACACACCAAGGTATCGAACCTTTTTTCGAATATCTTCGCAATCAAATTCATTGAATAAAACAATTTTAACATTTGGATATTTAATTCTTAAATCTAGCAAAACATCCAGACCAAGGTCTCCAAATGACAAAAAATCCAAGACAATCAAAGACTGATGTTCATTACTAAGTTTTGTAGAAAACAAATCTTCAAGAGAATTAATTTTCTCAACAATAATATCTGAGTAGAGATCTTTAACAATGCCTTCCAATCCATCTAAATAAAGAGATTGGGTATCAATAAGGTATGCTTTTTTAAATGTTTTTTCTCTCATACAAACTTTATCAAACAATCATATGTGTTTCCTGTCCAACGAGACAGATAATGGTAAAAATCAATGTTTTCTAAAAACAGGCAGTGAAAGCGAATAGGAGGAACTTATCACTGCCTGCATGTAGAGGGGCGCACTAGGTGGTGTAATAAAACCGTGTTGCATCCCCTCCAATTATGTTGTCTGAACTAAACGACAGATCAGAAAAAGATCACGCCGCCAGCCATAAATGAATTAACATCTTCAAACTCTTGTTTCCCAGCAACACCTGCGTCACTGAAATCAACATCAAGCTCGTAATGAACCCATTTCAACCAAACTTGCATGCTAGCTGCATCAATACTTTGAACAACACCGAGACCAAATCTAGTCAGTTCAGAATCAGTGATATTAACAGTGTTATCAGCCGCATTCGCACAAGCTGCATCAAGTGCTGTTCCTGTAATACCATTAAAGGCACCACATAAAGACCCATCACCAGTTCTAAATAGAGCTCCGTACATATCTAGATATTGTCCGTACTCACCATAGAATGTAGTACTACCGAGTGAGTTCAATTTGGTTTTAATACCTGCTTGAACATACCAGTGATCACTATCTGGCGCACCAGCAACATCTGCATCTTCATGACCATAAGAACCATAAACAAATAGACCAGTCGGATTGTGGAACAATGTACCGCCAACATGAGCATAGCTTGCATCAGCATCTGCTGAACCAAATGCACCGTTAAAGCGGTCTTCGTCAGAATTTTCTGAGTAAGAACCAGAAGCCGCTACTTTGAAATCACCCCAAGTGTTTACATATGAGAATGCAACATCCCAGAAGTCATCTTCACCCCAAGAAGCCGAAAGCGTAAAGCCAGCGATTGTCGGAGTATCATAGCGAACAGAGTTAGTCCGGTCACCGGAACACTCACCACCAAAAATACCGCGTGTGCCAACACAAGAACCAAACGCCCCTAGAGGCGTCGCGCTTCTTCCTGCAACTCCATTAGCTCCACCCTTAGGACGAAGTAGCAACCCACCAGTATCAAAGATCACATGTCCAGTCGTTTGAAGTAATGTGCCTGTTTGCATACCAGGAATAAGTGAACGGTTATCAGAAGCTTGAGATTGTAACCCCCAACTTACTTTACCAAGTTTTTCACTTTTAACCCATAAAAAGGCTTGGTCAACGAAAACACCGCCACCACCGTTATCATCATTAGTCTGATCAGCAAAAGCGTTATCAACACCAAAACCTAAATTAATATGATAACCGGAAGACCATTCTGAATTAATCTTAGCATTACCACTAAAGTTAATTCTTGAGCCAAGGTCATTTAGGTTATCAGCAACATAAACATCGCTCTCATCACCGTCATCCCACAACCATAGTTGTTGGCTAACGTAACCAGAAATAGTTAGAGAAACTTTGCGATTCCCCTTACGAGCAGTTGTTGCTTCAAGTGTAGCAACGCGCTCCTCAAGGTCAGCACAACAATCTCCCCCGAGATCAGCTGCATTCGCAGCCCCTCCCACTGGCAAAAGCGCCAGTGAGAAAGCCGTTGTTAATAATAGTTTTTTGAACATTTAGTGTCCCCCAAAAGTTTAGTTAAAAAATTACACCTAAAGTTTACCTGCGTTCAGCTGCTTACTAATGTATTCAGCTTGTCTAATTGCTAGTGCAACAATTGTTAGTGTCGGGTTTTCAGATCCACTTGAAGTGAACTGACTACCGTCCGATACAAAGAGGTTGCTAACTTCATGCGCTTGACCCCATTTATTCACAACGCCATCTTTCGCATCGGCACTCATTCTATTCGTGCCCATGTTATGACTAGCTGGATAAGCAGGAAGGTTATAAACTTCCTTAGACCCAACAGATTCATAGATATTTTTCATTGTGGTATAAGCGTGGTTAGTCATATTCACATCATTGATGTGAGGTGTCTTAGCGACGATCGGTACAGGCAAGCCGTACTGATCTTTTTCAGTATCATGTAAAGTGATCCGGTTTTGCTCTTGGGCAAGATCTTCACCGCAAATCCAAACACCTGACATGTACTTATATTTCTCAAGAGCGCTTGCAACACCACGTCCCCAACCAGTTGGTCCAGGCACCATGAATGCTGAAAGGAAAGGAAGTCCTAAAGACAGAACTTCTAATTGATAACCACCAGTAAATCCGCGTTTAGTATTATTATGAGCTTCATCACTAACAATACCAGCAACAGTTGTACCGCGGTGCATATTCACTGGTTTAGGCAAAACACCATAAACACCAGCAGTTGTATGCGTCATATAGTTCTTACCGACTTGACCAGATGTTCCGTTAGCTAAACCATTCGGGAACATGCTTGATTCAGAGTTCAATAATAAGCGAGGTGATTCAATTGAGTTACCAGCAACACAAACAGCTCTAGCTTTTTGCTTATGAACCTTGCCATCTAAATCAGCATAAACAACACCGTTCACCTTACCTGATTTATCATGCTCAATCTTAAGAACCATTGAGTTTGGACGAACTTCACACTTGCCAGTTTTTTCAGCACGTGGAATTTCTGTATACATCGTTGACCATTTGGCACCGATCTTACAACCCTGCATACAAAAACCAATTTGTTGACAAGCAGGACGACCATCACGGTCAACAGAGTTAATCGCCATTGGTCCAGAAACTATTTCTTTCATACCCATCCGGCGAGCGCCTTCGGCAAGAACGCGGAAGTCATTGTTCCAAGGAAGGTGAGGCATACCAGTTGTTTCACCAGTCACACCCATCTTGTCTTCAGCCTTTTTATAGTAAGGCAAAAGTTCTTTAAGACCGATAGGCCAGTCAAGCACATTAGCACCAGCAACCGCACCATTCGTAGTCTTCATCTTAAATTCATGTTCTTGAAAACGAAGTGAAACACCAGCCCAGTGAACTGTTGAACCACCAACACCTTTAACAATCCATGCCGGAAGGTTTGGGTGGTTTTGCGCACCATGCCAGCCACCAGCTGAATAGCGCTTATCAAGCCAAGAAATTTTAGAAAACATTGCCCATTCGTCGTTCTCAATATCATCCATTGTAAACCGTTTACCAGCTTCAAGAACAACAGAGCGAATACCTTTTTGGGCTAACTCATTTGCAAGTGTACCACCACCCGCACCAGAGCCAACAATAACAATTACGCTATCATCATTAAGATCAAATTTTGCCATTATTTTTTGCCTCCCTTAACGCGTGGATCTTGAGGTAGCCATGTCATGTCACTAAAACCACGGTCGATATAACCACCGTGCTCATGAGAAGAGCCCTCATATCCAAACTTAGGAAACAGGTCCTTGTTATTATAAAGACCAAAAAGCAAACCGCCTCTTACCTTTTGAAAGAAACCACCAAGTTCAATGTGACGAAGCAAAGCTTCACGCGCCCCATAAGAACTAATTTGCGTATAAGATTTACCGTGAATTTTTTTGGCGCTAGCGTTTAAGGCAGTTAAACCATCTGTCAGCAACTTATCAGTAGCTGCATCAGTACCAGCTTCTTTGATCAAACCATCAACCACATTCACATATGGTTTATCATCAAGAAAACCGTCATGAGGATAAATATCCTTCGCCATTTGCAATAAGAATTTTTTATCAATTCCCTTGCCACCTTTAGCAGAAGCTACAGGTACGGCCGCCTGCGATGTTAGTCCCACAACAGCAGTTGAAGCAAACAGCGCTTTTAACAATTGGCGCCGATTAAACAACAAAGGCACCCTGGAGATGTAACTCTCCCAATTAATAATCATATTGTTCTCCCCTCAAAGTCTGAAGCTTTGATTTTTTGGCTTTCGTATTTTTTTTACATCTCAGCTATTTTATAAAAATTGCCTAGAAGCATTATTCAAAGAAAACCACTGATATTTAATCCGTAATCAGAAAGTACGTATTCCTCTTTCGGAAAGTACCTAGATAAAAAGCAAAGCCCATGCCAGAAGAAGAAAAAGAACAACAATCAGCCATTTGTTCAAAATCATTAAGGATAAAAAAATAGATTTTTATCGAACATTAACAACGAGTTAAGAAGAGGGGGTGTAGAAATCAAAACAAATAAGAAAAACATAACGTATAAAAAAAAATTGCAAATAAGTGAAGCATGATTGAACCACTAGTAGCGTCAGTTGTTCCAGTCACTACAAATAAAAAAACAAGATGATCTAACTTCTAGAATTCAATCAAAACCAATCAAAATCGATTAATCCAGACTCAATATTTCACCAAAATCCAAACTTACGGTATAAACCTTAAAATAAGAAAGGTCGTACTTTTGACTAGGCTGGATTGATAAAGAGCAACAAACTATGTAATTTTAAAATGGGTGGGTAAGCAGATTAATTTTATTTTTTAGAAAGGTTACACCTCATGGGAGATGAGCTTGCATACCAAGACCATAGGGATTTAATCGTAAAAAATTCTTGGCGGCGATGCAAAAACCAATTTCAATTAGATAGAGAAGCCCGCAAGCCTATTGATGTCTTATCCGAGAATGAAGTGAGGTTAAGACAAGACTCCCTCCATCATTTTTTAGAGCACAGTGCAGAGGTCATCACCGCTGTTAGGCGCTTAGCAAAACAAAGTGATTATTGTGTACTAATCGCAGATGGTTCTGGTGTAACGGTAAATGAATTTGCAGATACAGTCGAAAGTTCAGAGTACCGCAACCACGGCCTTATAACTGGCTCAGTATGGAATGAAGATAACATCGGTACAAATGGGATCGGAACCTGCCTCGCTAATAAACAATGCACAACCATCAGCGGTATAGAACATTACGCAGATCATCTCAAAAACTTCACATGCACAGCAGCTCCAATTTTCGATACACAAGAAAAAATCATCGGTGCCATAAACATTTCTCGTATGGTATCAGAAGATTATATAGAAAGCTTCTTCACTCATAGCTTCATTCAAGAAGCTGCAAAACAAATTAGCGCAAATATATTTTTATCTTTATTTAAAGACCACAATATCATTTCTTGCTCTCCCTATTCCAATGTATCACTCTATGAATCCAAAGCCCTACTAGCTTTTGATGATAACGGTATTATCCAAGGTGCCACTAAAGATTGCTTAGAAATCCTGGGCGAACTGGAGTTATATAATTTAGTTGGGCAATCCCTCGAGACAATAATCCCAGAACCTGTAGAAAGAATATTTTCAAAACAAAAACATTTCTTAGAAATCAAAGAAGGCCCCATGGCCAACAACTTCGTAAAAGGTCTTCGCATTAGTGCAAATGTAACCTCTGACAGAGCATTACCAATTTTACGAAAAAAACATACCGCAAAAAAAATCCTTATAGAAAACTCTACAGAATCTGAAAATGATAGATTTGAAGACTTTTCTGGATCAGAAAAAAATGTACAAAGATGTGTTGAAATTGGAAAACGACTGATCAACAAAGACATCCCTCTACTCTTATTAGGAGAGACTGGTGTTGGTAAAGACACTTTAGCTAAGCTCTTACATGAAACAAGCGATAGAAAAGACCAACCTTTCGTGGCACTAAACTGTGCTGCTATTCCCCCATCACTAATGGACAGTGAACTTTTTGGCTATATGCCAGGTACATTCACAGACGGTTTGAAAGATGGAAAAAAAGGTAAAATTCTCGCTAGTAATAAAGGCACTCTCTTTCTAGATGAAATTGGCGACATGCCAATCAACCTTCAAGCCCACCTCTTAAGAGTTTTGGAAGAAAGGGAAGTGACACCATTAGGAGCTGTAGAACCAATCCCAGTGGACATAAAAGTTATTTGCGCAACCCATAAAAATATATCAGAGCTCATAGAACAAGGCCTATTCAGACAAGATTTATTGTATCGTATTAAAGGTGCCGAAATAACATTACCTCCGTTGAGGGAAAGAACAAACTTACAAGAAATCATTCATCACATTCTCTCATCTCAGCCAGATGAAACTGAAAAAAACATAACAATTTCCAATGACGTTATGAATATTTTTGAAAATTATAACTGGCCTGGAAACATCCGAGAATTAAAAAGTGTCATACGTTATGCCCTATGTTTTTGCGATGGAAAAACAATAAAAGAAGACGATCTTCCCGAACAACTGCTCCAAATGTTCAACGCCGGCTCTATCGATAATAATACCAATAATATTTTAAAAGATATAGTTTCAAACAAAGAAAATAGTTTTTCTTTAGAAGCTACAAAGTCATCTAGTGAAGCTAAGATTCTTCAAAACATTCTCATTAGAAACAATTGGAACATCACAACAACGGCTGAAAAATTAGAAATTAGTCGCTCAACCCTGCATCGCAAAATAAAAAAATATGGCATTGTAGCCCCCAATAAAATGGGAGAATAATATGTTCATTAAAAAACAAATCCCTAGACTATAAATTATAAAGTTACCCACTCCCTATGAGATATAATTTTTACCCTAAACACCCTGTCGCAAAGCTGCGACAGGAGGGGCGTTTTAGTGTCTAGGCCATCCACTCTCTAAAACAGTAACACCAACAAAAACAAATACTTAAGAAAATGGCACGCTCTATGCTGTTACTAATCTCATAATAAATTCTTTGAACCAATTAAAAAATATGAGGGAGGTGTTAAGAATTGTTACCAACATCTGAGAAAAAAAAGTGGATGTATGAAAACATGTTGGTTAGTCGTTTTTTTGAAGAAGCGATGGAAGCCATTTACATGGAGGGTAAAACTCCAGTCTTTAATATGGCTGAAGGACCTATCCCTGGCGAAATGCACCTGTCCACTGGTCAAGAACCATGTGCTGTTGGTGTTTGTGCTCACTTAAGACCGTCCGATGTCGTCACAGCAACACATAGACCCCACCACCAAGCTATTGCTAAAGGTGTTGATTTAAAAATGATGGCTGCTGAAATCTTTGGTAAAAAAACGGGTCTTAGTGGTGGTCGTGGTGGCCATATGCATATCTTCGATGCGGATGTAAACTTTGCTTGTTCAGGAATTATTGCACAAGGACTAGGCCCAGCTGTCGGTGCTGCTCTTTCAAAGCAAATGAAGGGTGACGATTCAGTCGCTGTCGCATTCCTCGGAGAAGGTGCCGTGAACCAGGGCGCATTTCATGAAGCATTAAATCTTGCTGCCGTTTGGAAGCTACCCGTAATTTTCGTCGTTGAAGATAATTCATGGGGCATTTCAGTTTCAAAGGCTGAGTCAACCGCTGTTAAGCATAATGCTGTACGTGCCCAAGCTTATAATATGCCAGGACGGTTTATTGCAGATAATGACCCAATCGCTTTATACGATGTCGCGGGTATCGCCATTGAAGACGCAAGAGCTGGAAAAGGTCCAACCTTAATTGAAGTTGAAACGACTAGATTAGCTGGTCACTTCATGGGAGATGCTGAGGGCTACAGACCAGATGGTGAACTTGATCTATTGAAATCAAAAGATCCAATCATCCGTATGAAAAAACTATTGATCGACGAGGGAGTTCTTTCAGAAGACGAAAATCTTCAAATAACTCTGAAAGCACAAAAGCTCGTAGATGAAGCAATAGAATTCGCACGCTCAAGTGACTACCCCGAACCTGCAGAAGCACTTGAAAAAGTCTTTGTTTAACAACCTCGTTGTTATCCAGAGATTCAATATGAACTTTCAAAATTAAAAAAATGAAGGGACAGACAGAACAAATGTCTGTCGAATTATCATATGGAAAATGAACGTAAACTCACCATTGCCCGCTCAATGGCAGAAGCAACCGCACAAGAAATGCGCCGTGATGACGATGTCTTTGTTATGGGAGAAGACATCGGAAAACTCGGCGGCGTTTATGGTAACACTAGAGGTTTAATAGAAGAATTTGGGTCCTCTAGAATACGCGACACACCAATTTCAGAAACAGCTTTCATCGGTGCAGCAGTGGGTGCAGCTCAAGATGGCATGCGACCAATTGTCGAATTAATGTTCGTCGATTTCTTCGGTGTTTGTTTTGACGCAATATACAATCTCATGGCCAAAAATATTTATTTCTCTGGCGGCAAATTCCAGGTTCCAATGGTGTTAATGACATCTGGCGGTGGCGGTTATTCTGACGGTGGTCAGCACTCACAGGTACTATACGGCACCTTTGCTCATCTGCCTGGAATGAAAGTTGTCTGCCCAAGCAATGCATATGATGCAAAAGGCCTAATGACAACAGCCATTAGAGATAACAACCCTGTTGTCTATATGTATCATAAAAGTCTGCAAGGTATGGGCTGGCTCGGCACCGAACAAGGGGCGACAGTTCACACACCAGAAGAAGAATACACAATTCCTTTTGGAGTAGCCAAAATTGTCAAAGAAGGATCTGATGTCACTATCGTTGGTGTCGGCCTTGGCGTCCACAATGGTTTAAAAGCAGCAAAGCTCCTAGAAGAAAAAGGCGTAAACGCTGAAGTTGTAGATCTACGAACGCTTGTCCCCTTAGACAGAGACACTGTTTTTAATTCAGTTAAAAAAACTGGTCACCTCATCGTTGTCGATGAGGATTATCAAAGTTACGGACTAACTGGCGAGATTATAGCCACCATTGCAGAGAGAGATATCACAGCTCTAAAAGCCTCTCCACAAAGAGTAGCATACCCAGATATTCCAATCCCATTTTCTCGGCCAATGGAGCGTTTTGCTCTGCCAAACCCAGAAAAAATTGTCAATGCTTATGCAAAAATGAAGGAACAATAAGAATGGACGTTACAATTCCAACAACACTTTGGGATGAAGATTCAGACGCAGTAATCACTAGCTGGTTAGTAAGTGATGGAGCAGCTGTAAATGAAGGAGATCTAATTGCAGAAATCATGGTTGAAAAAATTCAGCATGAAATTCATGCCCCAAAAACAGGAACAATCACAATCAGTCAAGCCGTTGAAGCCGTCGTCGCAAAAGGCGGCACAATTGGCTCAATCGCTTAAATCCAGTGGGGCAAATTTAATGACTGATAACTTAGTGTCAGAAACTCCGGCCAGAGAAGAAAAGATCATTCCCCTCACAGGGATGAAAGGGATGATCGCTAAAAAAATGGTTGAGAGCCTAACGACCACAGCTCAGCTAACACATAATACATCTTGCGATGTAACAGCACTTCTTCAAAAGAAAGAAGAGTTAGCTAACAATGGTACCAAGGTCTCTTTTGAAGATCTTATCGTTGACGCTGTCATCGAAGCAATTAAATTGCATCCCGGCATAAATGGATATGCTGATGATAAACAAATTGAGGTAAAACCATTTATGCACATTGCTGTTGCTGTTGCCCTGGAGGGAGACCTTCTTATGGCACCAGCAATTCTAAATGCTAATCAGTTACCAATAGCTGATCGAGCTATTGCTCGAAAAGATGTGATAGCTAGAGCTAAAACAAACAAACTAAACGTGACAGAAATGACCAAAGGGACATTCACAATTTCCAACCTTGGTTTGTCACGAGTTCAACATTTCACACCAATTGTGAACAAACCTCAAATCGCAATTTTGGGATTGGGTGAAGTTCGCAAACAATATTGGGAATGTGAAAATGGGGAACTCGAAGTCCGTCCAATAATGGGCTTATCTCTTTCTTTTGATCATAGAGCCATAAACGGTGGCCCAGCTGCCGATTTTCTAACGGATCTATGTAAAATCATAGAGAACAACACATAATGTCACGACCTTCTTACTCTCTAAATAAGTCCGAACAGGAGTACAAAAGCCCTCCTGAGCAAGACTTTTCGTTGAGTGAGGCTTTGGTATCATTTGAAACAGCTAGTTACATAGAAAACTTGTTATTAAATAAGGCTTCCCTTCCTATTTCTATGCCTAGCTGTTTCATTTGGTCAATGCCTCAAGGCATTGTTGTACCTAAATCAATAAGCTCAAAACCAAGTTTTAAAAATGCATGCGAAACGATGGCCTCTTTAAACTGGCCTGTTCATGTAAGGCAAACGGGTGGGGATTTAACACCACAAGCCCCCGGCATGATAAATATCTCATACATTTTTTCTGAAGTTTGGCATGAAAAGACAAGCATTGAAGCGGCTTATAAAAAACTCTGCAATCCCATTACAAATTATTTGAATGATACATACAACATAAATGCTTATACCTCATCTGTCGAAGGTGCCTTTTGTGATGGCAAATTCAATATAGTCGTAGATGGATTAAAAATTGCGGGCACCGCACAAAAATGGCGACGTTTTAAAAACCAAAACAAACAAGATTGCCTTGCTGTTTTAGGTCATGTCGCTCTTCTTGCTGACGTTCCCATTCATCAACTCATCGCAGCTTCAAATAGTTTTTATAAACTTTGCGATATAGAAAAAACAATTAAGCCGCAAAATCATACAAATCTTTCGGAGCTCATCCCCCCACAAAAATTTAACCGATTGGTTCTCATGAAAGGCCTACTTAATAGTTTTCGTGAACATACCCAGTCTTAAAAAACATAAAGTATCAAGTACAAAGGAATTAACTCATGTCGACATATGATATTGCCGTCATAGGTGGTGGCCCTGGTGGCTATGTGGCTGCTATTAGAGCGGCTCAATTAGGTTTAAAAGTAGCGTTAGTTGAACGAGATAAACTCGGCGGCATCTGCCTCAATTGGGGTTGTATCCCAACAAAAGCTTTGCTTCGCTCATCTGAGGTTTTTTCTCTTTTTAAACACGCTTCAAATTATGGCCTCAAAGCCGATGAAGCAGAGTTTGATTTTTCAAAAATTATCGAGCGCTCAAGAAAAGTGTCTCAGCAATTATCAAATGGTATTGCCTACCTGATGAAAAAAAACAAAATCACGGTTATTCAAGGCACAGGGAAATTAAAAAGCAATTCTGAAATAACTGTTCTGGATTCAACCGGCACACCTATTGAAGATGTAACCGCTAAAAACATAATCATTGCAACAGGAGCAAGAGCAAAAACAATTCCTGGTCTAGAACCTGATGGTGAATATATCTGGGATTATCGCGCAGCACTTGCCCCAACAGAAAAACCAAATTCATTATTAGTCGTTGGCTCAGGCGCAATCGGAATTGAGTTCGCTAGCTTTTACAACACCCTTGGAACAAAAGTTCACGTCGTTGAAATAGCCAACAAAATTCTTCCAGCAGAAGATAATGAAATCTCAGAAATCGCTAAAAAATCACTTCAATCAAGAGGAATTAATTTTCAACTTTCAACCTCCGTTGCAAACTTAACCAAAGAAAATGGAAGCGTAACAGCAACTCTTAAGAAAGAAGATGGATCATTAGAAACTTTGCATGTTGATAAAGTAATATCAGCTGTTGGTATATCTCCAAATGTTGAGGAGCTAGGCTTAGAAGAATTAAGAATTTCAACCAATCGTGGCCACATAGAAACAGATCAGTGGTGCGCAACCAATCAACCGGGTGTTTTTGCCATTGGTGATGTAACTGCACCTCCCTGGTTAGCCCACAAAGCCAGTCATGAAGCCGTAATCTGTGTTGACAAAATAGCAGGCAAGGAAGATGTCAAATCACTAAATACCCTTGCTCTTGCAGGCTGTACATACTGCACACCACAAGTTGCTTCTGTCGGTTATACAGAATCTAAAGCAAAAGAAATGGGTTATGATGTAAAAGTTGGCCGTTTTCCATTCCAAGCCAATGGTAAAGCCATCGCAATGGGTGAAACAGAAGGCATGATTAAAACCATCGTAGATCGCCACACAGACCGACTTCTTGGAGCTCATATGATTGGTGCTGAAGTAACAGAATTAATCCAGGGTTTTTCTATTGCACTCACACTCAAAGCAACAGCATCTCAATTATCCCACGTCATCTTCCCTCACCCAACTCTATCGGAAATGATGCATGAAAGTATCCTGGATACAAACAATGAAGCCCTTCATTTTTAGGTTTTAAAATTCTGTGAAGTGGTAAAAAATATACCACTTCACATCCACCTCACCCTATAGCTCAAAACGAAATTTATATTCATATTTAAATCCATTTTTATGAGTCTAAATTAAAAAATCCCCTTCTAAAAAGTTGTAATAATTCACCAACCTCACAGCTACTGCCTATTTAAAAGGCATTTTAAAAAAGATAAAAAATTCATTACCATTAAAAATGGTACGACTAAATAATTGTTTTAATTGAATAAATACTTAAATGCAAAAAATGGCATACGGCTTGCTTTTAATTATGAAAAATTAAAAATGCATCAAACATGCATGAAAGAAAGACAACAAGCGCTTTCATCTTGTTTGAGCAACCAATGAATAAGCACTTCCACAAACTATGCAATGGAAGCTTATCAGAGGGGGTCAAATGCTGTCGAAAGATCAGAAAAATTCTGATTGTAAAAACTCGTCTACCGTTCTGGTTCCAAAACCGAACCCGGTTGTTGTAATCGGTGGTGGCCCAGCAGGAATACGAGCAGCTGAATGCTTATCGGCAAATAAAGTTCCGGTCATCGTTTTTAATGCCGAACGGTGGCAACCATACAATCGAGTAAAACTGACCCCACTCCTCTCAGGGGATGTTCAGATTGGACAGGTTTATCTAGAGCCAAACTTACCAAAAGACGCAAATGTAAAACAATATACATCTCACCCAATTGTTGAACTAGACCCAGAAAACAAACAAGTCATTGGCCAGTTTGATCGCAAGTTTTCTTACGACAAACTCATTCTAGCAACCGGGTCAAGAGCTCATATTCCAGCAATACCGGGCATTGAACTTGATGGTGTTTTTAAATTTAGAAATTTTGACGATGTTGAGAAACTAGTCGCAAGAAGCATATCAGCAAGACGCTGCGTTGTAATCGGCGGCGGGCTCCTTGGTCTAGAAGCAGCCCGCGGTATGGCCAACAGAAAAATAGAAACCATCGTAGTTGAACACGAAACAAGGTTAATGGCGCGCCAGCTTGACGAAGGCGCTGGCGCTCTCTTGGCTTCACAAATAGAAGCCCTCGGACTAACTGTAAAAACAGGCCTATCTGTTAAAAAAATAAACGGGACTGACAGGGTAGAAAGCATCACTCTTTCAAACGGTGAAGACGTCGAATGTGATACCTTAATCGTCTGCACAGGCATAAGGGCAAACATGGAAATAGCACGAGATGCAGGTCTTGCTGTTAGCCGTGCTATTACCGTTAATCAAAACATGCAAACCTCCGAAGCAGACATTTACGCAATTGGTGAATGTGCTGAATATAATGGTCACACATACGGTCTGGTTGGCCCAGGCTTAGAGCAAGCTACAATAGCCGTTAACAATATTATAGGCAAAACAGAAAGTTATTCAGGCTCTCTTCCAACCACAAAGTTAAAAGTCGTCGGCTCTGATGTATTTTCCATGGGTGATGTCGAGCAACTTGCTGAGAGAATAGACGTAAGCACCCTCACCTATCAAAACAAAGAAAAATCAGTTTATCGTCGTTTAATCTTACAAAAAAATCGGCTTGTAGGCGCCATGGCCATCGGTGACTGGCCAGAAATCAATGTTCTTCAAAATGCCATCGTCCAACGAAAGTTCATATGGCCCTGGCAAAAACTAAGCTTTCAAAAATCTGGCTTTCTCTTTTCTCAAAAGAAGCCACAAAGCGTCACTGATTGGCCAGCTGCTGCCACAGTGTGCAACTGCACGGGCGTAACTCGCGGACAAATCGGGGATGCCATCTCTCAGGGCTGCGTCACCTTTGATGCCGTAAAAAGAGAAACAAGCTGTTCAACAGTTTGCGGCAGTTGCAAACCCCTTGTTCACGAACTACTTGCCGGCAAACCCAAATATGAACCAATTGAATGGATCAAACCCGTTCTCATCGGCTCTGCCTTAGCATTACTGGCAACACTCATCACACTCATTGCACCAGGCCTACCAGCCAGAGACAGTGTCATTCCAGATTTCACAATCGATATGCTCTGGACAGATGGATATTATAAACAAGTCAGCGGATTTACACTTCTTGGGTTATCAGTCATCGCCGCCATTCTATCACTACGAAAGAACATAAAGTTTCTCTCCTTCGGAGCTTATTCAGGCTGGCGCGCATTTCACATCATCATTGGTCTTTTAGCTGCGTTTATTCTGTTTCTCCATACTGGGTTTCATCTGGGTGAAAATTTAAATTTTTGGTTGATGTTAAGCTTCATCACCCTTGGTTTAACAGGCGCATTAACAGGTCTCTTAAAAGCAGGCGAACATCGCTTATTAGAGAAAGGCCTGCTTTTAAATAATGAAGCACCAGCAAAAATTACATTCTGGCTACATATCATTACCTTCTGGCCACTACCCGTCTTGTTAGCCCTTCATATTCTAACCGTCTATTATTATTAAAGGAGCCTCAGTGAATGTCTCGTAATATTCTATTTTGGTTGCTTTGGTTGACTGGCACGATAGCTATAGGCGGCTACCTAACCACAACAATGTTTTATAATGGTGACCGTTCCTCACTCCTCATTGGTAAAACCACAAGTGGTCACCATCAAATCGAGCTCTCTTGCAACACATGTCATGGCAATGGCTTCACCGATGGAGATACCATTCAAAAAGCATGTCTGAGTTGCCATGAAAATGAGCTTAAAGTTTCAAAAGACAGTCATCCCATAAAAAAATTCAGAGATCCAAGAAACGCAGCGCGTCTCGAGCAACTAAACGCAATGAAATGCGTAACCTGTCATACTGAGCACAAACCCGAACTCGTCAGCTCAATGGGCATGGGGGTCACCATTCCCAAAGATTATTGTTTTAAGTGCCATGCAGATGTCGGAAAAGATCGCCCTCTAACTCATAAAGGTTTGAACTTCGAAGGTTGCGCAAGTTCTGGTTGTCATAACTATCATGATAACCGTGCTCTCTATGAAAACTTTCTAGAAAAGCACGCCAAACAACCTGAAATGAAACTAACCCAGCTTATAAAAAATTTAAATTATGAAAAACTAAGCGAAGAATATGGCGGTCTAAAACGCGGCAATCCATTAAACCTAACAGAAGCCAATGCACCAAAAGAACACATCAACCAAGAATTATTAGACACATGGCATGATGATGCTCACGCTAAGAACGGTGTAAATTGTTCATCTTGCCATCAACCTAACAAAGAAAAACAAGCATGGATTAAAAAACCAGGCATTGCCGTTTGTGCAACTTGCCATAAAGAAGAAAACAAAAGCTTTCTTGCTGGTAAACATGGCATGCGTTTAGCTCCAAACATGCTGCAATCAAAAGCAGATCCATTCGGATTGTTTAAAGAAAAGAAACTTTCCCCCATGCGCCCTGAGTTGGCACGCTTACCAATGAAGCAATCGGCACACGGCACTGAACTCACATGCAACACATGTCACTCAGTTGGAAAAAACAATCATAAATTTAATATCCAAAAAGCAAAAGTTCAGGCCTGCATTTCATGTCACGATGATGAGCACAGCAAAGCTTACCTCACGTCACCTCATCATGAACTTTGGCAAAAAGAGCTTAAGGGAGAACTGCCCAAAGGTTCTGGCGTTACCTGCGCAACCTGTCATATGCCGCGCATAGCTGTTGAAGATGAATATGAAAACGAAGTCTTCATCATCACTCATAATCAAAATGACAACCTAAGGCCAAACGAAAAGATGATCCGCTCCGTTTGCTCATCCTGTCATGGCTTGCAGTTCTCTATCGATTCCTTAGCGGATCCAAATTTAATAAAAAAGAATTTCCATGGTCGGTCAGCCTTCAAAATAGAAAGCATTGATTGGGTACTGAAACGATCATCGAAACCGGAGGAAAATAAATGATTTTCCCCTCCCCTAAACTTCGAACTAATAACTGCTGTTTTAAAAACATTAAAGGAGATTTACATGTTGAACTTTAAAACATCATTGAAAAAAACGGCTCTTTCAATTGCGACCGGCAGCCTCATGCTTGGCATGGCAATGTCTGCCCCAGCAACAGCTAAAACCTTTGAACCTCAACAAGTCACAGACATGCTGCACCTGGTCCTTGAATCAGACAGAACCATCTACACCAAGAAAGTTGTGAAGCGTTTGGCTAACAAGCACAAAGTCATCAAAGCCACTGAAAACTTTGAAGATGATAAATCATTGCCACTACCGGCTCAAATGTTCCGCTTCGGCTCAGAAGCAGTAGCAGATAAGACCGATAAATTCTCTTATTCTCTTCTCTCTCTATGGCCCATTAACAAACAAAACAAACCAACAACCGAGCTAGAGAAAAAAGGTCTTGAATATATCAATGCAAACAAAGGCAAAAATTTCTACGGCGAAGAAACATTAGGCGGCAAAAAATATTTCACAGCTGTCTATGCAGACGTCGCTGTCGCAACGCCTTGTGTTGGTTGTCACAACAATCACAAAGACACACCCAAAAAAGATTTCAAAATGGGTGATGTCATGGGCGGTGTTGTTATCCGTATCCCACTTAAATAATTAAAAGTTAAAAATCTAGCCTCTCTCATTGACCAGAACAAAGAGAGAGGCTTCAAAACCAATCAAAGGAACAAAACAATGACACCAGAACAAGTTGAGCTGGTTCAATCTTCATTTAAAAAAGTTGAACCCATCGCTTCAACAGCAGGCGATTTATTTTATGGTCGACTATTCGAAATCGCCCCGGAAGTTCGGCCCATGTTTGCAGATAACATTGAAGACCAGCGTGATAAACTCATGTCTATGCTAGGAACTGCTGTCACCAACCTTCATCAAATCGAACAAATCATCGAGCCCGTAAAAACCCTTGGCGCAAAACATGTCGATTACGGCGTAAAAGATGAACATTATGACAAAGTCGGAGAAGCTTTAATTTGGACATTGCAAGAAGGCTTAAAAGACGACTTCACCCCTGAAATTAAAGACGCATGGGTCGCAACCTACGGCACATTAGCAACTGTCATGAAAGACGCCGCAGCAGAAGCTTCAAAACCTAAAAAAGGATTTTTGGGAAGACTGTTTGGCACTTAAGTCTTTTCAAAATTAGCATCCCCCAATGCTAAAGTAGTGCGTAAAAACTACAGGCCTCATAAACAGTGAGGCCTTTTTTTTCCAAATCCAAATTAATAATCCCCCTCGCGATAATTTGATTGTAGCCAAACTTGGACATCCATTAGCATAAAAAGAAAAATCAAAACAAATTTCTGATGCGTGAGGGTGCGATGAAGTTATTCTTTCAAATAGTTTTAATCAGTTTTTTTATTCTTTTTAGTCATGCATATGCAGCAACCGAAAAAACAGAAACAAAAAAACAAACTGCCAACAATCTACTCGGCTCTCAATCCCCCTATCTTCTGCAACATCTCTACAACACAGTTGACTGGTACCCCTGGGGAGAAGAAGCTTTAAAAAAAGCAAAGACAGAAAACAAACCTATATTTCTCTCTGTTGGTTACTCAACCTGTCATTGGTGTCATGTCATGGCTCACGAAAGTTTTGAAAATGAGAAAATCGGTAAATTTCTAAATGAACATTTTATCTCCATAAAAGTAGACAGAGAACAACGCCCCGACTTAGACAGTCAATTCATGCTTGTAACCGAAGCTATGACAGGAACTGGCGGCTGGCCTAATTCAGTTTTCCTCACAGCTACTGCAAAACCTTTCCACGCCTCCACTTATCTCCCACCAGACCAATTCCTAAGCACCTTAAAACATATTGTAAAACTCTGGCAAACGAAGCAAAAAACACTTATCGAGCAGGGAGAGCAAGTCGCTGATGGTATAAACCGCTATATGAACCGAACAGAGGCGGCGCGAAACATCACACCAGAAGTCATTGCCGAAGCCATGCAAATGACAACCAAAAACAAGGATGATTTCAACGGAGGTTTTGGTGTCGCACCCAAATTCCCCCAAGAATCAGCCCTTTCCTTTCTACTTGATCAAGCCGAACGCGGAAATAACACCGCATTAAAAACAGCAATGGCCGCATTAGATGGCATGATCAAGGGCGGCATACATGACCATGTCGGTGGGGGCTTTCATCGCTACAGCGTTGATGAACGCTGGCTCGTCCCTCACTTTGAAAAAATGCTCTACAACCAAGCCTTGATCGGCAATCTCCTAGTCAGAGCCTATGCCCTAACTGGAAAAGAGAGATACAAACATACCGCCACGCGCTTATTTGATTATGTCCTGCGTGACATGCAAGACAAAAGCGGCGGGTTCTACTCAGCTGAAGACGCAGACTCAATAGATAAAAACGGAAAAAAAATTGAAGGCGCATTCTACATCTGGTCAAAACAAGAAATTGAGGGAGTTCATAATTCCAAAACATCTGTCCTTCTAAAAACATTCCCTCTAACCAAGAATGGAAACTTCGAAGGAAAAAACATTCTGCATTTAGAACAACTTCCAGAAGATATCGCAAAATCTTTAAACCTAAAGAAGAAATCCTATTATGAAAAATTAAGTGGTGAACTTGAAAAATTAAGACAAGCCCGAGAAAAAAGAAATCCTCCCCACAAAGATAAAAAAATAATAGTATCCTGGAATGCTATGATGATAGAAGCTCTGGCCCATACCTCATACATCCTAGAGCGAGAAAATTATTATACGGCCGCAAAAAAAGCAGCTAACTACATCACACAAAACATGCTTAAAAAAGATCGGCTCTATCGCGCAAGCTATAAAGGAAATATAGGAATTGACGGTCAGTTAGCCGATTACGCAGGGCTTGGATTAGCATTGCTCGCACTTGAAACTTACAAACCATCAGGAGAACAGAACCAAGCTTCTATGAAAACGGTTCAAAGATTGGCCGATGAATTACAATTGCGGTTTGGCTCTCCATGGGCAAAAAAAATCACTCCATACCGTATGACAGAAACACAAGATGGTATCGGCACCTTCCCTCCTCTTGATGACAATCCAATTCCATCAGGCAACGCGCTTGCCTTGAAATTATTACATGCGATTGCAGAAAAAAATGGCAATTCTGAACATAAAAAGAAAAGCCTTTTACTCGCCTCTGCGCTCTCAGGCCATGCTCTGAGCAACCCACAAATGAGGGGTGTTTTGGTAAACGCTGTCAACGCTGCAAGCAATGGCAACCCCGGGTTTATTCGAGACACAGCCAAAGGAAATGTAAAAGTTACTCTGAAATTAAATAGAGAGACTAAGGAAGCAACACTCAATATCACCATACGTCCTGGCTGGCATATCAATTCAAATGCTCCTTTAGAAGACTACTTAATCCCAACTCAAATCACAAAAAACGGTCAAAAGCTCGAAGCCAAACAATTTCCAAAACCTAAAATAAAATCCCTCTCGTTCAACAAAGAGAAACTCTCTCTCTATGAAGGTGTAATAAACATCACCACTGAATTTCCACGAAGCAAACAGCAAGAGGCAAGCAAACTCGCCTTAAAGCTACAAGCCTGCAGCGATCAAGTCTGCCTCGCGCCAGAGACAATCGAATTCAATTTTTGGCAATAAAATGAAGGCTTTATTTTAAAACAGAGAAGAACACTTACTCATTTTGCATGGATTTAAAAAAGAAAAACCTATAAATTAAGCACAGAAAAATAGCAAAATGAGAACAATTCAGAACCATATCATTAAGAATAATTCATGTTCGGCCTAAAGAGCCAAACATTCATTTTCCATTCATTGGCCAAGCCATAGTTTTTTCCCTAGACGCAACACAGTCGCAAAACAATCGCAACACAGCTGCAATACAGATTGTAGAAAAGGGATCAAACCAATGAACAAACTTGCAAGGATTATAAAAGCTCAAATCACTCTTCTCGTGATCTGCCTAGCAACCTCACTCACAACCATCACCCCAGCTCAAGCCGCATGCGGTGGCCACAATCAAAAAGTCTGCTCTATTTTTAAAAAGGGCGGCATGTGCAGAAGCTGGCTCACAAATGTAAGAGGCGTATGCCGTCCTTGCGGTGGAAAAAATCAAAGAGCTTGCCCCATCACCAAAAAAGGAAAGGCTTGTAAAAGAGGCCTGAAATGGAAACTCGGTAAATGTGTTCAGCAAAAACAATCCGTCAAAAAGAAATTACTGAGAGACGCAAGAACTCAAGCACAGCGCTTTAAACCAATGATCCGTACAATTGCCAATACGTTAAGACGCGTCGGTAACAAGCAAATGATCAGACGCTTAAAAGCTGCCCTGAAATCAAAAGATCCAAACAGAATTAGAAGTGTTATTCAGGATATGCAGACAAGAGCTGTACAAACTGCCCTACAAAAAGCTGGATTTAGAACATTATCAGTTGGTGTCCAATCTTCTGTATCAGTGGCAGGAGGTTACGGCCGCGAAACGGGGCTTGCTCTACCAGTAAACCAAAGAGGGCGGGCACCTCTCTATCTTTCTAAAACTTACTTTGGAGGCGTTATCTTAGGTGTTGGAAATGATCTTGTAATGTCAGCCTTTACAGACAACCCAAATAATGTTGGCGGAGCGCTCTACGCAGCCATAGGTAACTTTGATGTAGGCTCAGGCGTTGGTGTTGTTCTCTGGTATGACAAAAGAACACTCCTTATCAAAGGTGTCTCTGTTGGCATCGGTATCGGAAGTGTCGGAGCCGGCGGTGCAATCGGTCACGGCACAACTTACCTCTGCCCATCAAGAGCGTGTAACAAAGTCTTTTAATTAATAAAATATAAAAGGGGCTTGTTGGTCACCAAATTGGACCCCAGCAAGTCCACACAATTTATTTATCAAAAACATTCCATTTTAACCAGAAAAACTCAGTTTATATTAAATACACAGCACAGCAAAATAATATAATTTACTAAAAACAAAAATATCCAAAGAGTATAACTTGTTAAACCAAGTTTAAATGGTCAACTTGATTATTTCGATCAAAAAATTATTGAAACTTTATCCATAGTTAGTCATATAGCTATTACTGGTCTTGCTAAAAAAACAGGTTTATCAAAACACTATGTACTGTAAGTGGTAAACGCCTCGTAACCGATTCATTTATCTTGGGGTTTCAGCATATTTTAAATCCCATAATACTTGATATAAACCATGTTGCATATGTAGCAAGTTCAATTCCTATAACACCTACAAAAAATAAGGCAGAGACATGAAATTTATTAATCGCGAAACAGTCGCTGGTAAACTAAATTGGCTTTCTGTCTTAGATACCTTGCGTGAGGGGCATCTTCTTCCAAAAGCAGATATCAGTGATCAATTTTTGGTACGAAAACAAGACACTCTTTTAAGCCGTGCAGCATGGATCGATGGGCTTGGATTTGGGGTTAAATCCGTATCAGTGATGGCCAATAATCTGGCCAAAGGGCTCCCTAGTGTTCAAGGGGCAATGCTCGTTTTTGAAGATCGAGGAGGAAAACTTGAAGCAGTAATTGATAGCAGCTTGGTCACAGAATGGAAGACTGCTGGAGATTCAGTCCTTGGTGCAAAACTATTAGCTCGGCAAGATAGTGAGAACTACCTAGTTGTGGGCGCAGGTGTCGTTGCTGAAAATCTAATTCATTCTTATTCAGAAGTATTTCCTAATTTAAAATCCTTTGAGGTTTGGAACCGAACACCTGCAAAAGCAGATGCATTGGCAAATAAGATGACAAAACTTGGCATTCCGGTTCAAATGGTCACCAACTTGAAAGAAGCAAGCAACCGCGCAGATATTATTTCTACTGCTACCATGACCAGGTCACCATTATTATATGGCGACTGGATCACACCAGGGACACATGTTGATCTTATTGGAGCATTTAAAAAAGATATGCGTGAAGCAGATGATACATTGCTGCAAAAGGGGCAAATATTTGTCGATTCATTTGAAACCACAATCTCACACATTGGCGAATTAATGATCCCACTTTTAAGTGGCGCTATCACACGGAATGATATTCTTTCTGATTTTTATGATCTTGTAAATGGTCAAGTAGGCCGAACATCTAGTGACGAAATAACTGTCTTCAAAAATGGCGGCGGCGCGCACCTTGATCTTATGGTTGCAAAATACATACTTAAGGCAACGGCTTAGAAAAAATTATTGAAGCGCCAGCTTTGCATGCATTATTTTATGAATAAAATGATCAGTCAATATTCAGTAAACCAGTACCTTTTAGTCCTCAGTTCTCCATCAACTTTCAAACCATACACCCGCTTTTCTTCATTATAATGTCAACATATACCAGCAATAATATCATAACATCTAAAGGTACATACTTACTAAAGTAAAAGATATTTCGTTTCTGATACAAATAACAGTGTTTAAAAGTGTCTACCCTACATCCGCGAATAATAACGAAATGCTTGTAAAACAACCGGTTAGCTTCTTTTTAAGAGAGAAAATGGTGCGGGTAAGAGGAACAACCTCGAACCAAAACCCGCGCTTTGGGTTGGCGGGCGGCAAAGCGCAAACAAAAATGGTGCCCCTGAGTAGAGAAACCTCGAACTCTTTGTTTGAGGTTTTTGAGGAGTGGCACGATCACCTCAAGCATGTTGATTTTGAAGAACTTGATAAAAAATATCAAGAGTCTTTGGACAAAGAGGAGGACGAATAATGACTCCTCACCTTCAATCAGATTTCAAATCAGCCAATACTCCTAAACCAAAACGCATGGCTCCGTTATCTGTTCGCTTATCCAAAGAGCAGCGTAAGCAATTGGAACGTGATGCGGTAGGCATGTCTTTGAATGCCTATGTGCTATCCAAGCTCTTTGACGATCCCGTAAGCCCGAAACGCAGACGTAAGGAACCCACTCAAAAAAATAAAGCCATTGCACGTGCTTTACGGCAATTATCGCAGGCTGGTCTCGTTGGCTATTTGCTCAATCAAATTGCTGCCATTGAAGAAAACCGCCTGCAGCTTCCTCCAGATGAAGAGAAGCAACTACGTCAAGCTTATACAAATTGCTGCAATCTTCGCAGAGATTTGATTGAAGCACTGGGGCTGGAGGCTGAGCACAAGTGATCTTGGTCGGCAATCAGCGCGGGAATTATAAGGATATGGCTAATCATTTGCTCAAGGATGACAATGAACAAGTGACACTCCATGAAATCAAGGGTTTCATGGGGGAGACTTTGCATACGGCCTTGCAGGAGTCCTATGCCGTGAGCCGAGCTACCAAATGCTCAAAGCATCTTTATTCTTTGAGTTTTAGCCCGCCCAAAGATGCATGTCTTGATACAAAACAATTCGAAGACGCCATCAACCGCGCTGAAAAGCGCCTCGGTCTAACAGGGCAGCCCCGCGTCATTGTCTTTCATGAGAAGCGCGGGCGAGATGGCGAGCTTCGCAAACATGCGCATGCTGTATGGTGCCGGATAGATGCGGAAAACGGCAAGGCCATTCATATTGCTTACGATCATACAAAGCTCAACGTCTTTAGCCGTGAGCTTTTCCTTGAAAATGGGTGGGCGCTGCCAAAGGGCTATAAAAACAGAGCAGATCGAGACCCGCTCAATTATACCCACGCCCAACACCAACAAGCACGGCGAGCTGGAAAACAGGCCGATGAAATCAAACGGCAGTTTCAAAGCGCGTGGGCGCAGTCTGATACGAGAAAGACTTTCGCCACTGCCCTTAAAGAAGTAGGTTACATTCTAGCGCGGGGGGATCGGCGCGGCTTTGTCGCTGTTGATAGCCTTGGTGAAGTCTATTCCGTTGCCCGTTATGTCGGGATTAAAACACGAGATGTGCGAGATCGCTTAGGTGAGCTTGAAGGTTTGCCAAGCGTGGAACAGGCTCAAGAAATCGCGCTGCGTGATTGTCCTGCTCCTCATAAAACGTTTGAAGACTCGCCACTAACGCGGAAGATCAAACAAAACCCGGAGCATGTTTTATCTCTTTTAACAGAGAAAGAAGCCAGCTTTACCCGTCATTCCATAGCCAAGACGCTCAATAGTTACATTGATGATCCGCAAGACTATCAAGCCGCCTATCAGAGAGTTATGGCTTCTAAGGCTTTAGTTCAGCTAACGCCGGGCACAGATAATCCAAAACTCAAAACTCGTTATTCCACACGGGAGATGATCGACCTTGAAATCACTCTCATGAGTAACGCAAATGATATGGCACAATCCGGCGGCTTTAAAGTTTCTGGTCGCAACCAAGAGATTGCCATCAACACGACAAACAAAGCCTTGCAAAATAAAGGCGTGTCTTTAAGCGAAGAGCAAAGACAAGCCATACGCCATGTAACAGATGATAAGCAGCTCTCATCCGTCATCGGTGTCGCCGGGGCAGGTAAAAGCACAATTCTTGCTGCTGCGCGTGATGCATGGGAAGCAGAAGGTCGCCGCGTCTTTGGAGCAGCGCTTGCTGGCAAAGCCGCCAAAGGACTTGAGCAATCATCGGGCATTCAATCTAAAACTCTGGCCTCTTATGAGCTTGGTTGGGAACATGAGCGCAACCAACTTCAAAAGGGAGATGTCTTTGTTATTGATGAAGCTGGGATGATTGGATCAAAACAAATGGCGCGGTTTATAACAGAGGTGAAAAACAAAGGCGCAAAATTGGTATTGGTTGGTGACGCCGAACAATTGCAGCCTATAGAAGCCGGGGCACCCTTTAGATGTATTACGAAAGATAACAAACCTGCGACTTTACATGATGTGCATCGTCAAAAAGATGATTGGCAAAAACAGGCGTCACAGGACTTTGCACTCAGCAAAACACAAGATGCCCTCAAAGCCTATCAAGATCATGGCAGGATTGATAAAAGCGAAACTCAAGATGATGCCATACAAGGACTGGTTAGTGATTATCTGAATGACTTCTGGTCTTGTGAGGGGCGCGCCTCCCAAATCGCTCTCGCCCACCGCAAGGCTGATGTGAAATCCATCAATGACATGATCCGTGAAGCCCGCAAGGAAGCCGGAGAGCTTGAGGATGGAATAACCTATCAAACCACACATGGGAAGCGCGAGTTTGCTCCCGGAGATAGATTACTTTTTACCCGCAATCATCGTGAAACTGGTTTGAAAAACGGCATGTTAGGCACGGTGACAAATACCGCTGAACACTGCCTAACCATTGCGCTTGATGAAAAGCAAGAAAGCGATCAACCGAATGAGATGACTATCTCAATCAAAGACTATCAAGACATTGAGCATGGCTATGCAACGACCATTCATAAGAGTCAAGGCGCAACGGTTGATAAATCTTATGTGCTAGCTTCACAAACAATGGATAGGCATCTGACCTATGTTGCCATGACCCGTCACAAGCAAGAAACAAGGCTTTATGCGAGCAACGAGGAATTTTCCTCGAATGAAAAAATGGTCAATACACTCTCCCGCGCCCGTCATAAGCTAATGGCGATAGAGCATGAAACGCAGCAACAAGAACCTACCGAGTGTCTTGAACAACAAGAAAACGCATCTCAAGACAAAGAGATAAGACAGCAAGAGGTAATGGATTATCTTCGCCAAAGCCGTGAGAACGGATGGAAATATGAGCGTTGAATATAATATTGGCAATTTTTGCCATATTATGCCATATTAAAAATGGAGGTATCACAATGGCCAGTATGAATATTTCACTTCCCGATGCGATGCGTGATTGGGTACAAGAACAAATCGATAGCGGCAAATATGCTAGTGCAAGTGATTATGTTCGTGATCTTATTCGTCACGATCAAAGCTATGCCCACCAATTCCTTCAAAAGGCCATTACAGAAGGCATTGAAAGCGGCATTAGTGAGCGCTCTATGGATGAACTTTTGCAAGAGGCCAAACAAAAAGCTGCTCACAATTCATGATTTATAAAAAAACCCCGAAAGCTGATGAAGACATTCTCAGCATTTACGCCTATACGCTTGAGCAATTTGGCGAAGAGCAAGCGATTACATATTTTCGTTCATTAGAAGGTTGTTTTGAATTTTTGTGCGACCATCCACGTGCAGCTAAACAAAGAGAAGAATTTAATCCGCCTGTCCGCATCCATCATCACAAGAAACATTTTATCCTCTACAGTGTTGAGGACGAATATCTGTTGATTGTCAGAGTGCTTCACGAACGCCGTGAGCTTAAACGCTATCTTGATCTTTTATCCGGTGACAATGAATAGGCGCTTATAATACTACAACGCATTAGCTAGCATCAGACAAACGACCTAATGATAAACACGGTGTTAGTAACAAAGTTTTAAGCCGTAATAAACTTATCTACGTGAATATCATCCTCACGCTCACGCATCTGGTACGTGTCATAACACGTTTGAATTTTCAGAAGCGTATCCATTTTCAGACCAAAGGCTTTTTCAATCCTCAAAGCCATTTCAGGAGAGAGCCAAGCTTTTTCATTCAGCAAGCTTGAAAGAGCCGGACGTCCCACCCCTAAAATCTTTGCGGCTTGCGTTACAGTCATATCATCAGGCAACACAGAGCGCTTAATAAAACCACCTGCATGAGGAGGCTTCATTTTATTCCGCCTCTTCAACAATTATTTTTCCATTTCCATCTTTATAAACTTGCTCTTTGAACTCGATCCGCACTGAATTTTCACCGCTTTGTTTGAGTCTTTCAAAGGTTAAGCCTCCAGCTTCCAAGATGCTATCATCATCAAATATTTCAAGTTCTCTTTTCAGTTCACCTACAGTTATACCTAAATCAGCAGTCATTAAAATCTCCTCCAATTTGTAGAAAAATATAAAACTAGTAAGTCATTCATATCGCAAATCAAGATTTATCCTTTGCAATCGCTTTCCTTATTTTAACATTAGCTTTTCTCACAAATCTTGATTGCTTCAACTTCTGGACAAGCCATCTTTCTTGAAAGAACGGATGCGGCTTTTTCACTTCTCTAAGAGACTTAGGAAAATCCGGATCGGGATCATACTTCTCTTCAAAGCGGCCTTTCTTGTTTTTTAGCCAACTTATGGGACGGCTATTATAGTAAGGCACTTTCTCAATGAGCATGGCAGGCTTTCCGGCCTCGATGATATATTGCCGTTGCTCTGAGGTGGCGAGATCAAGCTCGACATCATTGGGCGCTCTTAAAGGCAGATTGTCATTGGATTTGGCAATATCTGCTAGGCCGTTTAGAGGTCGAGAGCCGAGACGATCAGAAATATACTCTTTTGTTTTAGGGTCACTTACAGCAAAAACCTGAATAGCGCGAGAATTTGCGATGAAGGAATTAAAACCTCCACCATAAAGCTCTTGTAGCTTTCCAAGTTCCTGTACAAACGGCCAGAGTGTAAGATTATAAGACGCCATAGTCGCGAAAGCGCCAGATATTTCTTTCATTTTTCCAAGGGCTAAAAACTCATCCATAATCATGAGAACAGGAATTTTTGAGCGCCCACCGTCTTCCATCGCATCAATCACCAGATTGATAAAGAGACGCAGCAGACGGCTTTGTCTCTCAAGCTGAAGTGGTGGAATAACAAGATAGATGGTAGTGGGACGTTTCTTTATATCGCTGATTTCAAATGTTGGGTTTGATGTGATCTCACGCATGATAGGACTTGAGAGCCATTCTGTATGCTTGTCTGCATTAGACATGAGTCCTAAAATTTCATTGGTTTGGGACCCCCGGATGTAGCGCATCGCGGCATCTTTAGCAAAGCCGCCCCCGCCTTTTTTATTTTCAGACATTTGTGACCACATCTTATCCTGATGTGGCGGAAGCTGAGATATGAGATCACGGATTTCAGAAAGCTTTGGTGGTTCTTTTTTGCTTTCCTCTTTTTCTTTGTTCTCTTCGTCTTTCTTATCTTGTTTTTCTTGCGAGATGATCTGGGCGATAAGACCGGAAATGATGGTACGCGCCCCATCATCCCAATGCGGGTCTTTGGTGTTAGCATCCGGTATAACAAGCGCGTCAGATATTGAAGAAATACGCTCACGAACCAACTTGTCACCGTCTTTTATGGTTGCAAGTGGATCAAAACGCGCACTGTCTTCTTTGACAATGCCGAAGGGATCAATGATGTGAACGTCTTGTCCCATTGCCCGGCGGGCATTAGCAGTGACATGTGCGTTGGTACCTTTGGGATCAATCACAACGGCTGAACCTTCCCAAAGCAAAAGATTGGGAATGATGGCTGTGGTGCCCTTGCCGCCGCGTGACCCGGCAACAGTGAGCATATGTGCTTCCCCATCAAGGCCGATGTTATCAAATGGATTAAAGAGCGAGCGCCCCATATAAAGCGTGTTTGCTTTATAAGGCTTGCCCCATTCTTCAAGCATGGAGGCAAATCGTGCCGAGCCGCCAAACCCGTAACGCCCTTCATCAAGAAAACGCATGACCTTGCGATAGAGAAATGAAAATGCCGTTTGCCGCTTAAGCAAGGTCATCACCCACCCAGCAAAGACTAACGGCAAGAACCACCAGAAATGACGGTTGAATGTAGGCTGTAGGCGATCCATATAATCACCGCCCGTGATGTTAACCGGGCTTTGATCCACACGAAGAGGAAACTCGTCTTCGTCAATAAGGGGAAAATCCGCCTCAATGATTTCAGGAAAATCACTTCTATTTATTGGCGGAAACTTTGAAAGATCAACCCCCGGAAACTTGCTCATTTCCACTGGTGGAAAAAGCGCGAGATCGACTTTAGGAAACTGTGTTTCATCGACGGGTGGCAAATCCGGTTTGTCCGAAAGAGGAAATTTAGATTTATCGATAACAGGATAATCAGACTCTTTGATTTCTGGGAAGTTTGATAAATCAACCTCTGGAAAATCGGAGAGTTGAGGTTTTCTGTATTTGGCTTTTATTTGTTGGTGTAGCGTTTCATATTCAGCTTCAATCTCAGTAATTATATTTTGCAAACTAGGTAGCTTGGCTTCATCTTGTTCCGTTAGAATAATACTATTAAAGAAGCTTGATAATTGAAAAGAGACATTTCGGTTAGGTTTTTCAAATCTTGACCTGCGTTGCTTAATGGAGCCTCTGACAACAACTTCTTGAATGACTGTGCATATAAAGGCTTCTTCATTATCGAAATGAGTGCACCTTTCTGAACGCCATTTTTGAAAACTATCGTAATTAAAAACTTCACCTAACAACTTTTGTTGTAGACGATAGCCAAAAGTAAAATCATTTCTGCGGGCAATTCTTGAAGCAATACCAGAAATCTCTGCCGTCAGCTTTCTATTGCTCTTGTGATTTTTAATATGTTTTTTTGCAAAAGTAAGAGCACCTTCCGCGCGCTTTAATTTGCGTTTTTCTGGTTTTAATAATCGCTCTTTCTCTTGTCGGATGACTTCCCATTCATCCTGAACTTTATCTTCATATTCCTCTCTAGCAATCTGAAAAGCTTTTTGTCTTTTAGCTTCCTCTATTTGTATTAAAGACAAGCGCTTCTTCTTAGCTGTTTCAATTGTTTTTTCTCGTTTTTTAAGAGCGGCCTTATAAAGTCGTTTGTCTTGATCGATTTGATTTTGTTTTTGTCGCCTTTGCTCTTTGGCTTGATTGATTTTGTCTTGCCGTGCTCGCTCAGCCTTTGAAATTTTCTTCTCACGTGCCCAGTTGGCCTTATTGATATTATCTTGTCTTTCATTCTCCGCTTTTTGAATTTTACGCTGCCTGTTATCTTTGGCCGTTTTGATGGAAGTTAACCGCTTTAAACGCGCTTGCCTGATCCGATGCAAACGCTCTGCTTTGGCATTTTGAATTTCAGTGAGCTGCGCACGTTTGGCAGCAGCCTGTCTTGCCTTTTGAATACGCTCATATTGAGTTCGGTATTCTTCTGTTTCGACAGAAAAAGGCGTGAGATTTAAAAGAAGAATAGAAATGATTAGAATAGGCAGGGACGTAAAGAGTATAAAGGTAAGCCATTGCAAACGGCGATAAAGCTTTGTTGTGTGATAACGTCCGACACCACCGCCAAAAGCAAAGCTGAGAAAGCTTATAATCTGAGAGACGACAAACCACCACAACACGAACAGGATCAGAAACCCTAAAATACTTGCTGCAAGCCCATCCCCAATAATTGCGCCGATATTGCCAATAATGGGGATTTGCGTACTTCCACCAGCCAAGAAAAGCACGATGCCAAATTTTATAAAATTACCAAATGAAAACACTTAAGCTCTACTCCCCCTCAAAACTTTAGCGATCACGGTCACGGTTTTGTTGTTCTCGGTTTTTTCGCAGTATGTCTTCTACGGAGTCTTCTTTGAGGTCTTCATAGTCTTCCTTGCTCATCATCGTGTGATTTTTGGCTGTTTGCTCATCGACTTCTTTATCCCCGGTTTCAACAGCAAAGACTTCATTTTCAATCTTGATAGGAGGCTCTGCGGATTGATCCTTTTCAGGTTTTATAGTCTGGGTTTCAGACGGTTCCAGCGGTTGATAATCAGAACTGTTATTAGATGGTGTGAAAGATGTGGGGTGTGGTTCGGGGTAGGACATACCAACCGTACCGCGCGGCGCAAAATTTTTTCGAGCGACATCATCGGGTTTTAGCTCCAGCGCATCATTATCCTGTAATTTCTTTTGATTTGTTTCAGGCTCTTGATCGGGCTGTTTATTCTCGGGAAATTCTTCTT
This sequence comes from Hyphomicrobiales bacterium 4NK60-0047b, assembly GCA_040367435.1. Taxonomy (NCBI): domain Bacteria; kingdom Pseudomonadati; phylum Pseudomonadota; class Alphaproteobacteria; order Hyphomicrobiales; species Hyphomicrobiales bacterium 4NK60-0047b. Next base: position 455,787 of record BAABWY010000001.1, read on the forward strand.
CGGACATAAGAAATCCTTGCTATGCATTTGAATTATTTTTACATAACACGGATTATTCAAGTATTGAACATTGAAAATGCTAACAATTATTTGATTTATCTAACCAACTTGGTTTGGGGTACCCTTCTCGCTCTCTTTCTTGGAAAGCCTGATAAACCGCATGTTCAAGCGCAAGGTTCAATGACATGTGCGGATTTCTTTTGTCGCAAGCGATAATAAACTCTTCGATTTTTGCGCCTCTGGATTTGAGCCAATCCAGATAATCCCACTGGATTTGTTTCATGACCACAATCTCCTGAGCGCCAAGCGCATTCGTCACATAGCGACCGATAAATTCATCAGGGCTAGTCTCAGATAAATGGGGAACTTTTCGAATGAAACTCATGAACTGATTTTACCATATCTTGGATTCTAGACACAAATTTAGATAACTCATCTTAATGCCTCCAAAATACGTGGACTTCGTTATGACTTGTTTCGATGGCCAGAACGTCATTGATTTCTAAATCCCGCGCCATGGCTTCATAGTTGATATAATAGGCCAAGTTCTCAGGGATTTGTGTGGTTTCTTCTGTAAGCTCTTGGGCAAAATCGGCAAGAGACGAATACTCACCATGGTAATGGTTCTCGATGGTTTCCTTTACATGATCTAAATCATTAAAATGCGCCATGAGTTCACCACCCAGCGCCCCATGTTCTGAGATAAAAGCGGCAAACTCTGCAACCTCTTCAATGCCTGAATATTCAGAGATGGAAATACCTTCAAACCCTTCATAGTCATGAATGGCAAACTCCTCTGCCTCTTCAATTGGTGACGCTTTCAACATAGCTTGAATGTCTTTGTGGATTTCATCAGGGGATTGGGTGGCATCCATCCACTCTCCGTGTAAGTGCCCACTATTGTAAGCGGCTAAACACGCCACATAAATTCTGATGTCTGATATTTGTTTTTTCATTTCCTGTCCTTTTCGTTGGTTAAGGGTTGCTCATGCAACCCTGCCTCGTGGCGGAACAGTGGGTGTGCAAACGGAATGAAAAATCGGCGGCGGGCGCAGCGGAGCGAGCCTCGGGAGACCGTCTATTTTTTATGAAGAGCGCCGAGGGCAATGCCCTAAGGACGTATCAGGGATGGATGCCGAATGGCAGAAACCCGCACACTTGGCGGGGTTCTGTTCACGACAGCCCGACCCGAACGTATGTGAGGAGGATGCCCAATACCGAAAAAAATTACTATTTAACAGGAGGTTTGTTTACTTACAACCAACTCAACAAAGTCATTCATTGTCCAAATCCATGACCGTTGCTCCCCTGTGTAACTATCTCGAATATGTCCTGGTACTATTAACTGTACGTTTGATACTTTCATCATATCGGTCTGAGGTTTTGAAATAGCTGGTTCAAGAGTAACCAGGTGTTTTTCGGGTATGCGCTCTGCTTCCGGCAGTATTTGTGGCCATCTGTCCTTACAACTTGATTTGACAGCAAGCATAGTTAACAGCTCTATACTGTAAGATTGATCTTCGTATTCTTTTTGTCCTGGAAAAAGAAAGTCAGGCTTTTTTCCTTTTTCAGTTTTTACCTGAGCTTCATATTTTATTTCAAAAGCATTGAACACTGCTTTCAGGTGATTCTCGAACGAATGTCCCATTCGGGATTTCCGTCTGTTCTGGACACTAAGGGAATATTTTATAAATGCGTCAACATCTACTTCATCACCTTCGATAAACCCCTTCGTAACCCGCTCAGCAACAATCTTTTTTTCCAAACGCCTAAACATTGCTTCTTCATGATTCAACCATGCAAGTAAAGCCCCGTCGGGATCATCTCTTGCCTCAACTTCGGGAAGAGTTAGGCGCGCCAAATCAGAAAACTCCATGGTCTTTGGAAATGTTGTACCAAAACGCTCAATTATACTGTCCAGTGAATTTGCATTAGGGTCTTCAAATTCAATACCTATTTCATCCAGAATAAATCTCGATATAAAATCAAGTTTACTGTCTGTTTCCTGTTCAAATTCCTGAACAGCAAATCTTAAACCAGGCTGCTCTTCAATTCCGAACAACCAGAGAAGTTGATTTTGAATTGTACTGCCGGAAGGAACCACAATGAAAACAATGGTTTTATCAGGCCTTATGGCAAGAAAAAGTGTATCTCCTGCTGACATGATTTGGGTTACAGAATTTGCAGCATAATAAAAACGGAATTCAGCAGATCGTAATGGCTGCTTCTCACGGGTATCATAATGAGTTGCCCAACCTGGCTCGGTAATAGTTTCCTGCTCATCACCGAGCCAAATATAGGTAACATCAAACGTTGTTTTTTCTGTTCCCAGAAATTTCCGCATTGGCAGGGTAGTACCTATTTCATGTTGATTGGATTTCTTTGGCTCAGTATCAACTTCGCTAAGGATTTTTATTCCCACGCCCTCAAAATATTCAGAAAGATGCCCCTTATTCATAACCCTGAATTTCCAATTCCTTTTTGCTTCCCTTTAGCCATAGTGAACAACTTTCAAAAACAGTATTCAATGGAATTCTAGTTTTTCCCTTAAGTGCACATTCCCAGACGATACAAATTCTCCAGTCATCAGAAAGAAGGTCGCTGTAGTTTTTCTTGTCACGATTGGCGTTTCCAAGTATTTTCTCTTTCCAGAACTCTTGTCGTGTTTTTGGCCACTTAAAAAGGTGACAGTTATGTTTATGCCAGAAACAACCATTTACAAAAATAACAGCCCTGTACTTCGGAAATACAAGATCAGGTTTTCCAGCCATTCTCTTGTTATGCAATCGATACCGAAAACCCATCTTGTGCAAACCACTTCTTAAAATAATTTCCGGTCTGGTATTTTTTGACTTGATGCCGGACATCATCCGACTTCTAGCTTGCTGAGAAACAATATCAGCCATTCACTTGTCTCAGTGGTAATTCCTTTTGGAAGGGCTGGTTATTACGTAACAACATAATTTCTTCGATTTCAGGCTTAATTAAATTAGCCACAGAACGAACAACCGGAACAACAACAGCATTTCCAAATTGACGGTAAGCCTGGGTGTCTGAAACAGGAATTCTAAATTCTGATTTTCCAGGTTCATCAAATCCCATAAGTCTGGCACATTCCCTGGGGGTTAACCTTCTTGGTCGACGTCCCTTCCCCTGGTCAATCAGAATTTCAGACCCATCCTTATAATATCTAGCCGAAAGCGTTCTTCCAACGTCCTCCTTGCCAAACAAAGAAAAGCCAAATCCATTTCCCGCTTTTTGATGTTTTTTCTTGTAGTTTTGTAAATACGTCCAGAGATTTTCAGTTAGGGTATATTTTGATGGAACGCCCGGTTCCAGAATATCCCCAAGAACAGGAGGTTTTGAATCTGGCACAACAAGGTTATCAAAATTGAAAGAAGATGACTCTCTGAAAGCTACAATAAAAATTCGTTCTCTTTTTTGTGGCACCCATGGAGCCGAATTGATTACAAGCTTATGAAATTCATAACCAAGTTCTTCCTCAAGTACATGCCTGATTGTACTAAAGGTACGACCTCCATCATGACGCTCAAGGTTTTTAACATTTTCAAGCAAGATTACAGAAGGTCTATGATATTCTGCAATGCGTGCAACATCGTAAAATAGAGTTCCCTGTGTATCACAAAGAAATCCATGAGGTCTTCCAAGAGAGTTCTTTTTGGACACACCGGCTATAGAAAATGGCTGACATGGAAAGCCAGCGAGTAATACATCATGTTCTGGAATACGATAGGGCTTTTGTGCATAAGGACGTATATCTTCCGCAAATACATGCTGCTCATTTTCAGGAAAGTTCGCTGCATAAGTTTGCCTGGCAAACCGATCCCATTCCGCAGTAAAAATACATTCACCACCAATATCTTCAAATGGTTTCCGAAGTCCGCCAATACCTGCGAATAAATCAATGAACTTGAAATTACAATCTACTTTGTCTTCTGATCTCTTTAGCGCAATTTGCCGAATAGCTTCAATCGCAAGAACTGGAGGTGTATTGGCTGATGGAGATTTGGATTCGTATCGTCTAATGGTTCTGGGAGATTTCCCAATTGCCAAGGCAGCTTGCTCGATAGTTAAGCCAGCTTTCTCTCTCAGAGTTGCAAAATCAGTATTATTGGATATATCGAACATATAATTAATCCGGGTTAATTCTGGACATGATGTCCATTTTTTTCCCAGCGTATCTGATTTTTTAAAGAATATAAAGAGAACAAATACTATTTTAGGGTGTTTTTTGTAAATAGCAGTGGTGAATCTCTCATTAGACTTAATATTAGCCGGAAGGGATGCAACGGGAAACGCGCCGAGGGTTTCCCTTGCCGAGCTACGCGAGTAGACGCATGGTAGTACCATGCACATCTTGCCGTAGGCATTTTTTACAACAAAGTGGAAAACTTACCATCGGTTCAATTATAAAAAACAAACCTCAGTGATATCTCAATTAAAACTCAGATGAATTCAAAACATATGCAATGTAATTATTGCTCATTCCCTACAAACGAATGAATGTAATTTTGTGCAAAATCGAATGGGTCTGTTACATGACTATCGGCAATGTCCTCTGACACCTCAAACCAACCATGGCTTGACCAAGACCATTCTTTCAAACCATCATATTCATTAAAAGCTCCCCACCCTGATCTTTGTTCAAATGAATTGCATGTTAAGATCAAGCACTCCGTTAAACGCGGAAGAAATACAATCTCTGAAAAAATTCTCTTTAATGCCATATATTTTGGTTCAAAGTAAATTCCTACATGGACAGATGTTAACTCACTGTGATTCCATAATTCATATTTTTCATCATAATCATCCTGTTCTTTTAATTTACTCCTCCCCATCATTGGGGTGGGTACAAATAGCTGACTCATTTTAAAAAGATTCGGATCACTACGTCGTTTAACTTTTTCAACCTCACACTCAACAAATGAGTCAAAACCACCACGCCTGTTAAGCAAATTAACAATAGATTTTTTATTTTGCACATGAGTAAAACCATCATGCTGTATGGCTCTTAATTCAAAAAACCTACTGAGCTCCGAGGTGAACTTAGTATTCGAAATAGCTGCATCAACGATTCCATCTATAAAGTTTTGAGCAACCTCATTGGATGGGATTTTTTTATCAATTTGTTTTATTCTTTTTTCCGCCTCATCAAACATATTTATTGTAGGCTCAATTTCTATAGAGCTCCGCTCTTCTTCACTTTCAATATGAGCTTGTTCCTCCCTTAAGAACTTAAGCAAAGAGGCATCATTGCAGAATTTTTCTAGAGATGTACCTTGTCTAATGAAACGTGGTGTTTGAGCCACATTACCTATGTAAGCATCTCTCAATCCATTCTCAATATCAGTATAATATATCAAACCAGATTTTTTTTGTAGACAAGCTGATATGAACTCTTGGGTGAATACACTAATATTCTCTCCAGCAATTGAATTTTGAAATTCTGTACATGGGGCAAATTGTATAAAATTATCTAAGCCTCCTTTGAACTTCCATTCCAAAGGGCTTTGCTCACTCTTAATGAGGTTCTTGCCAGCCTCACAAGCATCTATAACATTTACAACGAGATCAGCATCAAAGCTCCTTAATATTCCCAAAAGTTCTTGCCTCGCAAAACCAGATGTATTTGGTGAGGTTTCTTTAAAGTCTTTGAAGCACATAAAAAAATCTTCTTGGGTTGAAACTCCGTGGCCGGAAAAATAAAAAAACAACTCCTCAATGCTTTCAGAGCCCCTAGCTATAGTTCGCAATGCATCCTTTACTTCTGATATAGGCTTATCAACAAATTCGATAAATTGATTAAATTTATCAGTCGCAGACAACAATGTTTTCATCTTAAAAACATCTTGCTTACAACAGTCTAAGGCCGTTAACTCGCTATATTCTGAGTTCCCTATTAAAATCGCTATATTCTGGCTCATATTTTGCTCTGATTGTTAGAAATTTATTTGCAATAAGCAGGTGCTATTGATTTATAGTAAATGCTATCCATTATTTCATTGTTATTAAAAACAACTGCATTCACAATTTTGTTTGAATAACCACATGGCTATTAAAAATGACAGAAGATGAATTTAAACAAAAAAAAGATTTATATGCTTTTATCGGTATTTCATTAATTCACGTACAATTTGCAGAAAAAATGTTCAAGGACATATTACTTCTAGTTATTCAGAACGACGAATTTCTTGATTTGGAAAAAATGAAAAAACAAAATCACTTTCTTGAACGAAAAACACTCGGGCAATTAATCAGCGTTTTAAAGAAACGTGTCGATCTAGATGATGATTTCGAACAATTACTCTTAGAGTTTATTGATGATAGAAATACTTTAGCTCATAATTTAAACCGTGTTGAAGGGTATGAGATTCATACAGTAGATGGACGAACATCAATGAATGAATTCCTTAGTCTGTTAAACGCACGTTCACAAAAAATTATAAAAATTCTTGGGGCGCTCCTATACTCTTGGAAAGAACAAGTAGGGTTTCAGTTTCCTGAAGATGAGTTTGCCAAAAGTTTTATCGGTGAAGAATATTTAGCCATGACTGAAAAGCTGTTCTTTAGAAAAGAAATCTAAACCTTTTCTGCAACAAAGAGGAAGGCAGATAACTTTTTAAAAAGGAATTTCGTTGTCTATATCGCATTCTAGAGAAGAGGATTTAGCTTTACTTGGTAAGGCTAAATTTGAAACAACGTATAAGTTTAAAATGTCATCTCTATCCATAAACAAAATTTGACTTCTCTTTGATACATCTAATTTTCCTCCTAGCCAGTTCTTAGCCTGCTTAGTAATCTCACCTCCCGTGACGATATAGGCATGATCCACAAGTACCTTTTTGTTGATTTCTGGATCAAAAATCTCGTGTCCTAGCATCATCTGAACCTGATTGTGAATCTCTGCAATATTTGAGTTGCTCCTACGGGTCATTCCAGCAGCATCGAGTTTGCCTATCTTTACCTGTAAACCGAAATAAAGTACGTGTTGTGTAGGTAAGATAAAGCGCATCCAGATATCCTTTCCATATTCAAGCGCCTTGTCTTTGTGCCCTGCAGCTGAAATGCGTTGGAAACCTAGTTGTCGAAAAAGAGGAAGAAGTACTTCTTCTATAAGTTCATCTTCTGAGCAATTGTTAAGGAAGCAGGATAAATCTTCCCTTTTTTGCATTTCAGTATGTGTAAATGGTCGGTGAGGAGAATCATTTATTGATAGCGTTTGAGACCCAATATGACGGAGATATAGAAGATTATCATCACTATAAAAAGCCTCATACCCCTCACGACTGAGAGGTTTGTTAAGTTGTAATAAGGCTTTTTCACGTTCGGGGTCATTTTCATCTGCATCAGCTTTAAGCATTAAAACTCTTAAAACATGTACAAAACGCGGAGGTAGTGTGTTTGGTGCTTGTTGTTGTTCACTCAGCAACTCAGATAGGCGTTCGGTAGTCCATGACCACCGTGTAGAACCATCGTGAATAAAATCAAGATCACATTCTTCAAAGAACTGAGTTATGTAGCTACTCGAGCGATAAGGAAATGCATCATTGTCTCCTATGATACATTCTGCTAAGGCGCGAAGATTTCTGTTTTTAAAATTTAGGCTCATTTATTAGTTTCGATCATTTTCTAATTACAGGAATTTCATTTACGATTTAAGGCTTAAAATCAATTATCACACTGTAAATCACCTTATCGCAAACTCTTTTGGGACTCTAAATTTTGAAGGTAACTCGCTAGTAGGTGACAAAATCAGAAAAATGTTAGTCCAGCTCATTGGACGAGCTTCCGACGAATCATTTCTAAACCGTATTTTACCATGATGTTTTCCTACTCCGACTTTACACCCTTGATCGTTTATCTTGGTGATAAAATCATCCAGAAAAGCATCGAAATGAAGCCGCTGGCTTTCATTATAACAATCTCGAATGTCATTGTAATCGCTTAGGTTATCAACGAGTTCAGCAAATAATTCTTGGGCTTGGGGTGGCGTTTCGCCAATATAACTACTCACGTAACTTTGTGTGCCTTCTATCATGGTACGAAGTTCGCGTGAGGTTTGGGCTTGGGTAATGTTTATTACAGTCGTCGATTTTTCTAATTCAATCATATAAGTTTTGAATTTTTCATCGCTCAAGATAGGGAAAGTTTTGTTGAATATATCTAGGTCTTCTAACCCAAAACCGCTTGCAATAGCTCTGCGAGTATCATAGCTGGCACTCTGTCCGCTTTCTACTCTTTGAACAGTCCTGTCGCTAAGTCTACTTAGTTCTGCAAGCGTGGATTGTGTCCATTGTTTTTGTTTTCTCTGTCTTTTAACAAGTATACCTAACTCTTGAGTAGTCAAAATTCGGTATTCATGGGCTTCATCTGGATCAAATGTCATGGTAATTCTCCTTTATCTTTTGAACCACCATAAAAGTTGCTTTAATTTATAACACGACAATAACCTGACAGATAACTGACACTCACAATTCTAATATTATTATTTTTAGGAAAAATAATTAAGTAATAAACTTATCATCAATTTCATCCAATAAAAAAATAACTGAACGTTACGTTGAGTTTTTTTGCAATTTCATTGAGTGTTAAGGCAGGTATTGAGCTTCTTCCCTCTTCGTATTTCTTAAGTTTGTATAGTGATATATTCATCACCTCAGCAAATCGCTTTTCATCCATACCGTGATATAGTTTTCGGCCAAGCTGAATTCTCTTACCAATATGAATATCAATTTCATTTTTGGGAATTTCGAGCATAATTATATAGCCCTGTAATTCCACATGCGCCGGATAAGCTCATGATCTTCCGCTCCGCCAATGGTGAGGTAGATGGCTGTGGTCTTAGGGTCTTCATGCCCAAGCCATGTTTGCAGTTTTGATTCAGCAATACCGGACAATATAGTGTGCACACCGAAACTATGCCGCAAACCTCTGGCACAAGCTCGGACACCAAATATCCCCGCCTTGTCCATCACAGTCTTAATTAATCTCCAGCCCTTTTGTCGCCCAAAACGCCATAAACGGCGAAACTGATTAGCACTTTTGTTAAGTTGGATTTCTAGGATGGAGTGAATTTTATTCAAACGTTCGGCAAGTTCCGGGGGAATAGGAACGGTGCGGAAATGTTTTCCTTTTTTCTTTCCATGCTTTTTGAGACTGCGAAACACAAGAAAACAATCCTCGACATTGACACGTAAGACATCAAGTTTCAAAGCTTCGCTCGGCCTGCATCCTGTCCAGTAGATCGTTTCACAAAAGGTTTGTTCTTTGAGGTTTTTTAAAACAGACAGAGAAGCCACAAACCGTTTGCACTCACTGGCATTGAGATATTTGCGCTCGCCCAATTCAGTAAACAAGCTCTTGGTATCATTATCAAAATGGGTGGTATTCATCGGCGGTTCCTTCAAATGCGTTGCTCAGTGCGTGATACAGAACTGGTAATTCTGTTTCATGCTCACACAACCTTTTGATGTTACGCCTTTTTTAGGCTTTTAGGGTGGTCTTTAACGCCGCCATTCTTTCAACATCATATGATTTTATACAAATAAATCAACAGCGAATACAGAATTACCAGTTTTGTATCAGTCTAGATTTGTCAAAACACCCAGTCAGAAAAGCTTTCAAGACATTTCTATTTTCATTTTTTTTATTTTTTACTGCTTGGCAGAATGCTATCGCAGGCACTACCACGGCAGATTTTTTGAAATGGGAAAGGAAAGCTCAGGAGTCTTTTTTTGATGTATCACTAACAATGGCGGGATTTGTAATGGCGCAAACAAAGCCAAGAATGGCGGAGTGTATCAATAACTGGTACTTCAAAACGAAGTCCTTGCAATTCGAACAAAATGAAAACTTTTTGCGTGAAATGCATAAATACAAAAGCTATCACCCAACTGCTGTTTTACTCGGCTTCATTGAAAAGGCTTGCGGTAAATTCTGATGATCTAATTTGAGGACATTGAAGGAATAGCTTTTGCCGCAGACAAACTGAAACCTACTTTTTCATTGTTTTCATTTTTTATCGAACCACCCAAATCAGAATTTAGTCGGCTTTTCGTTTGCTCTTGCAATTCACCAATGCGCTCTTTGAGTTCATCCGCACGCTCCAGTGTTGGCGGTTTTTCGTTATTGGTGAGTTCTCCACGAATGCCGCCTAACTCTGCTTCGATGCCACGCACTTCATTGATCCCTTCTTTGAGATCGTCAACATGTGTCTTTTGTTGGGTAATTTCTTCATAGCTAGGTTCATCACCGCGCCATTGAATGGTTCCGGCTAAATCATTGTCGATGATCTCACCGTCCAGAGTTTTGACCAGCCCCTCAGCATCACGAAACACCTTCTGGCCATCCGGCAAAGTCGAAGCCCGCTCAAGCATCCCGTTAAAAATGGCTTGTTCTCTTTCAAGGTTGGCAAGCAAACTTTCAAGAGCATTCGTGACAGTGGTTTCAGCAGAGCGTAGAGAGGTCATCGCCGCTTCATGCGCCTCGGCGTAGGCCTGATTATTAAGCAGTAACCACTCAAGCGTTTCTCGGATTTGTTCCGTGATGCTTTTGCGCTTGTCACCAAATACGCTACCGCTCGTATCTTTGCTCAGACCATGTCGAGTTTGCTGACCTGTCTGCACACCGGACAAGCTGTGCTGGAGATTGTCAAAATCATCCTGCTTGCGTTCTTCACGCAAACTCTCCGCATGTTCATTGAAACTATTTAGAAAATTATCCACCACACTCACCTATTATTTTTTGGCCTCGGGTGGTCGGATGTTAGAAAGTACCCAAACGAATACCGCCACCTATTCAGCCAGAGGCTTTATTCAGTAGCCATCCGACCAAAAGACCGAATGTTTGGGCAGCTTTCTAAGACTGACCGCATGGATTTGCATGCGGATTTATTCAATTTCCTATTTTACCTCATTTAGAGTGATTTATTCAAATTTTCTTCAAGAAAATACAGGTATCTGACAAAACGGTCTCATTCTCGTCACAATGATTTTTATATAATTATATATATTATTAATAAATTTCCCCACCCGCGATACAAACACAGCGAGCCTCTTGTTCGCTAACGGCTGAGTATTGCCCCAACACAGTAGGAGTAAATCATGAGCGGAAATCCACCAGCGAGCGTCCTCAAAGACGGAAACCTCAAAGCCAGCATATGGGAGAACGAGGGACAAAAAGGCACCTACTTCACCACCACATTTGCCAAGGTTTACGAGGATAAAAATGGCAAAATTCGTGATACCAACGTCTTCAACAATTCCGACCTCCTGAAAGTCTCCGAGCTTGCTCGCCAAGCATACGGACGGACAAATGAGCTACGCCAAGAACATTTACATTCCCTTGAATCAGAACAATCCAATTCCCCTGAAACCAGCAAAGATGAACGCCAAACCCGCGCCGAAGACTTCCTGAAAGAACAGCGTGAAAGTGGAAGTCAAACCCGCAACTTTGGGCAGGAACGATAACCCCCAACCAAATTTTAGAAATGTGTAGAATTTTCTTGAACAATTTCAAAATAAATGTTCTTATTTTGTTCTTATTTATTGTTTCAAGAAGGGAGAAACATATGGGATTAATTTAATGAACACATGAGGAAAAAGGCGTGGACGATTACGAGGGTATTGAAGAAGGACAAAACTATAAAACACTGACATTAGATGTCGATTACTATCAAAGCTTTCTGGATGATGTGGACATCCCAGACGATAAAAAGCAAGAGTTGATTGAAACACTCTGGAACATTGTGGTTCAATTTGTTGATCTCGGTTTTGGTATTCACCCATTACAGCAAGCAGATAATAGCGCTGAGGGGCAATTGCACCCCACCATTACAAGAATGATTGCAGAAGCGGTGAATGAAGAATTCAACCAACCAAAGGAGATAACAGACGAAAGGAGTGAGGCATAATGTTCGGGCAGGACTATATAGACTACAGCGATAAATCAATAACATATGAAGCAGTGGTATACCCGCGTGTATCAGACCCAAAACAAGTTAAGAAAGGCAGTGGCTTGAGGTCTCAAGAGGTACGCGGAAAAGAGTATGCCAAGTTCCTTGGCATCCCTGTTGTCAAAACATTTAAGGAAAAGGGGTTTTCCGGCAAATTGCTGGATCGGCCAGAAATGCTCAAACTTCTAGAGTTCATAAGCAAGCCTCCAACAGGCGTGCGCTATGTCGTTATCATTGACGAGATTAGCCGTCTTGCCAGAGACTACCGTATTCACTTTGATTTACGCGAAGCAATTGAACAGCGTGGTGCATTGCTCGATAGTCCTACAACAAACTTTAAAGCCATACGCGATGCAGACAGTAATTATGTCGAAGGCATTCAAGCGTTAGGCGCTCAACACTTTCGGGAAAAGAACGCTGAGACAGCCCGCAACCGCAAATGGGCGCGGCTTATGGATGGCTATTGGCCTTATAAAGCCCCCATTGGCTATAAATATAAAATGTCCAAGGCTCACGGTAATATTCTGGTGAAGGATGAACCGCAAGCCTCAATTCTTGCTGAGGCCTTTGAAGGTTTTGCATCAGGGTATTTTTCTACTCAGGTTGAAGTCAGGCGTTTTCTTGAAAATCACCCTGATTTTAAAGGCAAGCGCCCTGATGGAACCTTAAGAGATCAAAGGGTTATAGACCTTATCACCCATCCGATTTATGCAGGATACATTCAATGCCCTAAGCTTGGCATTCCCTTAAAGAAAGGCAAGCATAAGCCTCTGATATCTTATGCGACCTTTGAAAAGATGAAAAAACGCAGAGAAGGAAATGCTGTTGCTCCGGCACGTAAGGATATTCATGTTGATTTTCCGCTGCGCGGTTTCGTAACCTGCGGGGATTGCGGAAAGCCTTTGCGTTCTTGTTGGTCGAAGGGGCAGTATAAGCACTATGCCTATTATCTGTGTCAAACAAAGGGTTGTGAAAGCTATGGCAAATCCATCCGGCAGCATAAAATTGAAGGAGAGTTTGAAGCTCTGCTAAAAGATATGCGCCCGACCAAAGGACTTGTAACAATCATCAGGAATATGTTTAGTGAGGCATGGAACCAGCGGCTTGCACAAACTAATGAAATCCGAAAATCCCTGCACCGGGACATTCTGAAGCTCGAAAAACAGATTGATGGTTTTCTCGATCGTCTTGTCGAAACAACAAGTCCAACCGCCGTCAAAGCGTATGAACGAAAAATAGAAAAGTTGGAAAAAGAGAAGCTTTTAACCTCTGAAAAACTGGAAAAAAGCGGCACTCCAAAAGTACCAGCAACCGACATGCTAGAACTTTCTCTTAAATTCCTGTCAAACCCTTGTAAAATATGGAATTCTGGTGACATAAATTTGCAAAAACTAGTGCTCAGACTGGTCTTTTCAGAGCGTTTACCTTACCACCGGAATGAAGGATATAGAACTCCGCAAGTCACTGTTCCATTTGAACTTTTTAGTTCTTTTGATGAAAATTGCCAAATGGTGCGGCCGAGAAGACTCGAACTTCCACCCGTGTTACCGGACAGCGACCTCAACGCTGCGCGTCTACCAGTTCCGCCACGGCCGCACAATAAGTAAAGGCTGGTAGGTTTACTTAAGTAGTAAACTCCCTTACTGAGAAAAAGACATTTAACAAACCTGCCCAATGAAGGCAAGAGCTTTTTATTTGGAAAAATCGAAAAGAAAAACCTAAGCCGCCATATCGCTCAGGTTATATTTTTGAGTGATTTCAACCGTAATACGGTCTCCCTCAACAATAACCTCACCGCGACCAATTGGCACCATATTCGCTAGAATTTCAACTTCATCATTCACGTTGGCTTCAAGTTCAATCACAGCGCCGCGCCCCATGCGCAAGAGATGGTTGATCGGCATAGTCCGCCGCCCAATCACAACACTTAACTCAATTTCCACACCAGAAATGGGAGCCATAACGAAAAGTCCTCAAACAAATCAGTTTATAATTTTTAAAATAAGAAAACCTTATAAAGGCTTCTCAACCATAGCATTAACGAAAGTACCAACGAATTTTATGTGTCTTTAAAACCAAATAACGAGTATGAGTTACCCAGCATGTTTGACTGAAAGGCTATAGTTCTATATTCCGAGTCAGTAATCTAATTGTGTTGGAGCTTAGTTACCGAATGGTAAACAAAACAGATATTGAATGTGATGTTCACTGGAAAATCAGCAATTTTCCGGTTCCATACCCCGATGCCCTTGAATTTATGGAAAAAAGAGTAGAACAAATCCATAAAGGCGAGAAATCAGAGTGTATTTGGCTCCTAGAACACCCACCTCTATATACAGCAGGCACAAGCGCAGAAGAAAAAGACCTCCTAACACCAAATCGTTTTCCCGTTTATCAAACCGGAAGAGGCGGCGAGTATACCTATCATGGTCCAGGGCAAATAATTGCCTATATCATGCTCGATCTAAACAAGCGCAAAAAAGATGTCCGTTGGTTTATTCATGAAGTTGAAGGCTGGATCATAGATATCTGCTCGGAATTCGATATCGAGTGCACCAGAAGAGAAGGCCGCGTTGGGTTATGGGTCCCTCAACCACAAAGAGGACCGGACATCGATGATAAAATAGCAGCCATCGGCATTCGCCTGCGCAAATGGGTCAGCTTTCACGGGCTAAGTTTAAACCTCGAACCAAATCTAGAGCACTTTAATGGCATCGTCCCGTGCGGCATTAAAGAACACGGAATAACGAGTTTTAAAAAGCTAAACACTGCCTACACAGAAGACAAAATAGTAAAAGCCTTCAAAACTCATTTTGAAAGCCATTTCAAAGCTTAAAAGAAAACAAATGAAATTATTCCATACAGCCAATTAAAGCTATCGCCCGTTCATCTCCAGAAATGTGCATTCTTGAAGCCTGTGCATATTTGCGCATATCAGTCTGAACATCAGCCACATCTTTTAATGTAAACATACCACTACGAATAAGAGAACGGATCGCATAGCAATCAGCTTCTTGTTCAGCTGTTTGCCCTGGCAGACGAAAGTAAAGGTGACCTAAAACATGGTGACCACATTCATGCGCAATAAAAAACAATTGCGAAGCTTTGGATAATTTTGACAAACGCCGAATATTCAAAATAGTCATCGGTCCCATAGCAACACCACGATGGCGCATCAAATCAGAAAACGCAACATCACTTAAACTATCATTTCTGACATGAAGCACAGGCCGACTGTAATAATCTGTGCAACGGCTATCTAGGTATTTATGGCTAGGTAGCTGTTTGATTTGCCCCTGATTGATCTGATGACTAGATGGTTTTCTGACCTGATACTTAACTTGTGAAAATACTGCTGGGATACTAACAAAGGACAGACATAGAAACAGAACAAAGGTGGTTTTAAATTTCATTACGAAGCAGTCTCCTTTAATAAATTAAAGTTTCACTCCCTGCTTTCATGATGACATTAGTTCTGTTTATATGTCAAATCAGCATAAATTTATCTGTAAAAACAATCTTACTTATGCAAATCGCTACTTATTCAAACTCCATGATTACAGCATCAACGGCAAGACTATCACCAGCTTCTGCATTAATTTTGGTAACAACAGTATCTCTCTCAGCTTTAAGGATGTTTTCCATCTTCATTGCTTCAACGATACAAAGTGATTGACCAGCCTTCACTTCTTCGCCTTCTTCAACCATGATATTCACAACCAAACCAGGCATCGGACATAAAAGCAGCTTAGATGTGTCTGGCGCGACTTTAATAGGCATCAAAGCAGCAAGCTCAGCTTCACGTTTCGTATAAACAAAGGCTGGAGAAGTGACACCCGAATAAGAAAGCTCATAGCCATTATCAATTGCGCGAACTTGGACAGCAACATCTTTGCCATTTACTGAACCAACCCACAAAGGTTCACCAAACCACCAATTCGAAGAAACTGAAACAGCCTCTGCCTTCTCGCCTTTGAAATGAATAGTCAAGTCATCAGTCTCTGGTGCAACTTGCTCCACTGTTAACTCTTGGCGAACGTCTGAGATTAGTACAACTCTATCTTCGGCAAAAACAACAGGTCGCCCTTCCATCTGATCAGAAATATGGCGGCGGCGAGTATTACCAAGATAATCAATCGCAGCAGCAACACATGATAAAACTTTAAGCTCTTCACCTTCAGGCGCACGGGGCTCAAATCCATCCGGATATTCATCAGCAATAAAGCTGGTTGAGATATTTCCAGTCACCCAGCGCTCATGCTGCATAATCGCACTCAAAAATGGAATATTATGCTGAATACCGTCAATATAAAAACGATCAAGTGCGCCGGCCATATGTTCAATAGCTTCAGCGCGTGTTGGAGCATGGGTGATAAGCTTTGCGATCATCGGATCGTAAAACATTGAAATTTCACCCCCCTCATAAACACCCGTATCATTTCGAATAGTTAAACCACCTTCTGTGCTTTCAACTGGTGGTTGATAACGAACCAAACGACCAATAGAAGGTAAGAAATTACGATAAGGGTCTTCCGCATAAATCCGGCTTTCAATTGACCAACCATCAATTTTCACATCAGATTGAGCGATCTCAAGTTTTTCACCAGCCGCTACTTTGATCATCTGTTCGACCAAATCAACACCAGTGATCAATTCAGTAACCGGATGCTCAACTTGCAAACGTGTATTCATTTCAAGGAAATAGAAGTTACGGTCTTTATCGACGATAAATTCAACAGTACCGGCACTTTCATAATCAACAGCCTTAGACAAAGCAACAGACTGCTTGCCCATTTCCTTGCGGGTCGCTTCATCTAGAAACGAACTTGGCGCTTCTTCCAAAACCTTTTGGTTCCGGCGTTGAATAGAACATTCCCGCTCGTTCAGATAAATTACATTGCCATGCTTATCAGCTAAAACCTGAATTTCAATGTGGCGCGGCTCAACAATAAATTTTTCAATAAAAATTCGATCGTCACCAAAACTCGACATCGCCTCAGACTTCGACGCATTAAAACCCTCTTCAACTTCGTCAACAGAATTGGCAATACGCATGCCCTTACCGCCGCCGCCAGCAGAAGCTTTAATCATCACCGGGTAACCAATGTCATTCGCAATCTTGATAGCTTCTTCAGCCGTTTCAATTTCACCCATATAACCAGGGACAGTGTTCACCTTAGCGTCATTCGCAAACTTCTTGGATTCAATCTTGTCACCCATCACTTCGATGGCTTTAACATTCGGCCCAATAAATGCGATGCCAGCCTTCTCCAAAGCTTTAGCAAAATCAGCATTTTCAGATAAAAATCCATAACCAGGGTGTATAGCTTCTGCACCGGTTTCTTTAGCCGCAGCAATAATCTTCTCAGGTAAAAGATAACTCTCAGAAGCCGCCGAACTACCAACATGAACAGCTTCATCCGCCATTTCCACATGCAACGCTTGGCGATCAGCATCAGAATAAACAGCCACAGTGGCTATACCCATTTTTTTAGCTGTTTTAATGACGCGGCAAGCAATTTCACCACGATTGGCTATAAGGATTTTTTTGAACATATTTTTCGACTTTTTCTTTTTCTAGTTAAGCGAGTGCTTGCGACGGTTGCCCTTCTGGATGCTTTCCGAGCATCTGAAAGAAATAAAAGGCAACTGAAGGAGCCTTAAAAAACAAACATCTGAAGCACAACTAATGCGGATGCTGATGGGCATCTGAAGCACAGCTAATGCGGATGCTGGTGGGCATCTGAAGCACAACTAAATTGCATGATATTCGTGTTTTTTATCACATATACCGTGTCTCTTTTAAACATAGTTTGTAAGAGGAACAAGCACTCTACTTAAATTTTCTTATAAAGAATTAAAAAAAGAGAGCCAATAAAACGATTCAGGCTATTTTTGCATAATTTTCTTAGTCCTTAAGGACTATATTATTAAGCGATAGATGATTGATGCAATTAAACCTATTCCTGCCATTCCAACAATAAAATCAAATAAAGCCTTAAAACCACCGCGACCAATAGTGGCTAATTTTTTCAGTTTTTCTTCTTTATTTAGTTTTTCATCATTTTGTAAATCTTGAAGACTACTAGCAAGGGTCGTCACAACCAATTTTCTCCCATAAATTCCAACAATAACATGCACGGAAACAATCATTAAAATTCCCAAAACACTGGCAATCAAGCTGGGGCTGGTCAAACCATAATGCAAGACAATCAGCGCCATAATATAAAACATGCCAGCCAACGCTTCTAACCCATCATTGCATCTATGAGCTAACCACAATGGCGAAAAGAGAAAGCCAGGCCAACTCCAAGATGGTTTCATCTCCTTCCCTGCAGAAAGGCTCTTTTCATAGTATCTTTCATAAACACTATCAGACTTACCCAAATAATCTTTAAAGTGTTCAGCCGTTAATAATGGAAAACCAAACGCATCATAATACGTCTCCCCAGCCCCATGAGAAACTCCTACCTCACCATGGCGTAAATAATCCATTAGAACTTCCGATTGGTCGCTAGGTAGAATTGCATAAACTCTCCGGTCATTCTGCGTCCAACCATATTCTTCATCTAAGTAATAAAGAATATTAAGGCGCGCATCCCGCTTATAAGAACTTTCAACCTTCTCCTCGGTCAAATTGTCTCCAAGAGCACTTAAAATTTCATATTCAGCATAATTTGAAATATCGAAAGAACACTCACGAACACGATTTACAAATCTTTTCCATTCGGTAGTGTCCCAAAGCGACCACGGCCCCATTAAATTTTCAATTTCATCATCGAGATGTTCATAGGTAACATCATCAATATCAGTTTCATAAAAACTGAGTTGATCAGAAGCAGTCTCGCTCTCATCCAGTTCAGTGGTAATCTCTGTGATATTAGAAATGTCAGGATTATTTGAATGAACGTCCCCAGAGGCCACCTCACTTACAGCATCCTCTTCCTTTAACTCCGTTAAATTAAGCTCAGCTGATGGAGATGTTTTAGCTTCACGTTTAACGTCTTCCTCATCAAGCGTTAAAACATAACTATCCTCAATCCGAGGTTCAGCATCATCTAAAGCACGCTCTAAAGTTAAGTTCTCAGCCCCCTGTTCCTCAAGAGACGGTTCTACAGTCGGTGAGAGGTTTTCTTCATTATGAGTAGAGCTATCAGAGGTCTCCTCCTCCTCCCAATCATAGTCATAATCAAAATCATACTTAGCTAAATATATAGCCTCGTCGCGCGCTTCTCTGAGAGTTTGGAAATGTTTCGGGTCTTCATCAGGACGAATGGTTTTGAGCTTTTTAGCATACGCTCGTTTAATCGCGCGCTCATCATCCGTTTTTTCAATGCCCAATCTTTCCCAAACATCCATGAAACATCAATCCATATCAAACATGCTATTCTCAAGTTCTGTTAGGCTTTGAGAAAATTGTTCACGAACCTTATCAAGGTCCCGGTTAGATTGATCGGTAATCGCCTGCTCAAAATCAAGAATGAGCGAACGAACATAATCTCGTTGGGCCTTCAAGCTTTCAGCGTAAATGCGCTCCGCCTTTGCAATTAGCACCGCATTTTCAGCATGTTCGCGAGGATGTAACTTAATTCCACTTAAAGCTTTAAACCGTTTTTCTAATTCTTCATCAGAAAGATTGGCTTGGTTTTTAAAAATTTTACGAACAACCTTTTCAGTCGAAAGCGCTTTTACTTCAACTTCAAGCGCTCCATTGATGTCATAAGTAAACCGAACATCAACCCCCTCTTTACCAGCTGGTGCCGCCGGCACCTCAACCTTTAAATCTCCTAATAAAATATTATCTTCAGGGCGCATATTCTCCCCTTGATAAATATCCAGGTTAATCTGCGTTTGCTTATCTCGTATGGTGAAAAATTGCTGACTTTCACTAATCGGCACAACAGCGTTGCGCTCAATAATCGGCACAATCACAAGATTGTCATAATTGTCATCAACCACAGCAGATGTCCCCAATGTATAAGGGCAAACATCTGTCATAACCACATCTTCAAGTGCTGCATTCCGGGTCTTGAGCCCTGTTTGAACAGCTGCCCCCAGCGCCACAATTTCATCAGGGTTTAAATGAGACAAGGGTAATTTTTGAAACAAACGCCCAACCATCCGCCGGATCATTGGCATACGCGACGCCCCGCCAACCATCACAACATTGTCGATATTTTCAGGCCGCAAAGTCGCATCATTAATCGCCCGCTCCATAGGCACGCGCAAGCGGCGGCGCAAGGAGCTTGTCAGCTCTTCAAAACGGTCACGGCTAAAAGAACCTTCCAATTTCACATCAGAAATTTGAGCTGAATAAGTCGCCTCTTCTCGAGCCGATAGATCTTTTTTAACAAGTTCAGCCAATCGTATTAATTTGTTTTTATCAGAGGCGGATAATTGCTCTAAATCCATCTTGTGATCGGAAGCTAAAGTCTCAAGCAATAAGTCCCTAAAATCATTACCGCCAAGGAAATTGTCCCCTGCCGTCGCCCGCACCTCCATGACATTGTCATACTTATCCAGAATGGAGACATCAAAGGTTCCACCGCCAAGGTCAAAAATAAGAAACTGACTTTCATCAACTTCGTTGAGCCCATAAGCCAATGCAGCGGCTGTTGGCTCATTAATCAAACTATCAACCTTAAGGCCTGCAAGCTTGCCAGCATCAATCGTTGCTTTGCGTTGAATGTCGTTAAAATAAGCTGGAACAGAAATAATCGCGCCTGTTACATCTTCACCAAGATGCTGCTCAGCATCTGCTTTTAAAGAGCGGAGTACAAAAGCCGATAATTCTTCAGGACGAAATTGATAGGAATGAGAGCCATCTGCTAATTTAACAAGGCTTTCACTCCCCATAGTTCGTTTGAAATCAGCAATGGTGAGATGGGGATGTGTAATAAGGCGCTCTTTTGCCGCTTCGCCAATAAGAATATCCCCTAGATCATCCACGCCCACAACAGACGGTGTCAAAAAGGATTTGAGCGCATTAGGAATTAATTTGGGGCCATCATCGCTCCAATAAGAAACTAAAGAATTTGTAGTTCCTAAATCGATACCAACAATAGCCATTAAACCCTCTTACCCTCTAAATCATCAATAAAAAACTCTAATCTAGTTAAAACGAAGCCGCAAACTCAAACAAGAATTCACGGCTCCAATACTTATTCATATAATCGCTACAAAAGGCTAGAGCATGTCATAAAAAATGAAATCAGTAACAATGCTACATAAAACACCTTTCAGAAGAAGGGAGTGCTCTTCTCCAGAGCACGGACATGGCAGCAAAAGCTGTCCGGCGTAAGCACCATCCCATCGAAGGGCCTGCCGTTTTTCGCGGCAGAATAGCCCGTGAGATAAAAATAAAGCGTTTCCTTAAATCCAATAAAAAACTAAACGCTCTAACCTCCAACTATAGCGGAATGTTGTCGTGTTTTTTCCATGGGTTCTCAACTTGCTTATTTTTAAGCATATTGAGCGCACGGCTAACCCGGCGCCGTGTATTACGCGGTAGAATAACTTCATCAATATACCCACGTTCAGCTGCAACAAATGGCGAACAGAACCGGTCTTCATAATTCTTAGTGTGCTCAGCAATCTTTTCCGGATCATCCAGATCTTTCCGGTGAATAATTTCCACAGCACCCTTCGCACCCATCACAGCAATTTCAGCCGTTGGCCAGGCATAATTCATATCACCGCGAATATGCTTCGAACTCATCACATCATACGCGCCGCCATAAGCTTTACGAGTAATCACAGTAATTTTCGGAACTGTGGCTTCAGCATATGCAAATAAGAGTTTCGCACCATGTTTGATCAACCCACCATATTCTTGCGCTGTTCCTGGCAAAAAGCCTGGCACATCAACAAAGGTAACAAGTGGAATGTTAAAGCAATCACAAAAACGAACGAACCGCCCGGCTTTACGAGACGCATCACTATCCAAAACACCCGCAAGAACCATTGGTTGGTTCGCAACGATGCCAACAGTCTGGCCTTCAACTCGGCCAAACCCACAAATGATGTTTCCAGCAAATTTTTCCTGAATTTCAAAAAAATCACCTTCATCAACCACTTTAGTGATCAATTCATGCATATCATAAGGCTGGTTCGGGTTTTCAGGTATTAAACTATCAAGGCTCTTCTCAATGCGGTCAGGACAATCTTTTGTAGGCAGCACCGGAACATCAGACATGTTGTTCGCCGGCAAGAAGTCCATCAAGCGGCGCATTTGCAGCATCGCTTCAACATCATTTTCATAGCCCTTATCAGCAATTGAAGATTTCACTGTATGCACACTGGCACCACCAAGTTCTTCAGCTGTCACTTCTTCGTTCGTCACGGTTTTAACAACATCAGGCCCTGTCACAAACATATAAGACGTATCTTTTACCATGAAGATAAAGTCCGTCATCGCTGGTGAATACACATCACCGCCAGCACATGGCCCCATAATCACAGAGATCTGCGGAATAACACCGCTCGAGAGAACATTACGTTGGAAAACTTCACCATAACCGCCAAGTGCTGCCACACCTTCTTGAATTCGGGCACCACCAGCATCAAACAAACCAATAATCGGCGCGCGATTGCGCAAAGCCATATCTTGAATTTTCATGATTTTCTTAGCGTGTTCCTCAGAAAGAGACCCACCAAAAACCGTAAAGTCTTTCGCAAAAACATAAATCACACGGCCATTAACAGTGCCCCAGCCTGTGACAACGCCATCACCGGAGATTTTGTTCTTTTCCATACCAAAATCTGTGCAGCGGTGCTCAACATACATATCGAGCTCTTCAAACGAATTTTCATCAAGCAAAAGATCAATACGCTCACGGGCCGTTAGTTTGCCACGTTGATGTTGAGCATCTATCCGTTTTTGCCCACCACCCAAGCGCGCATTTTCACGGCGTTTCTCTAGCTCATCGATAATTTCGTTCATAATGTCTCCACACTCATAAATAGTCTTATTATTTGACTTTTCTTTTATCACAGACATTTCATGCGTCAAACTGTGAATCTCAGCTGTTTTTTAGGACTTACGGCTCAATTGATAGAAGTTATAAGTCTCCAAGAATTCCCCATGTCTCATTTCGCGTCGGTTTTGTGCCTGTTCATCCGTACCCCAGCGCTCAATTTGGAAATTTTCTTCCAAATGAGCCGCATCCCAAACATCAGCGCTTTCCCAGTCTCCTAAAACCAGCGAAAGCGGCAAAACTGCGGAACCTAACATTGTTGTCATATTATGCAGAGCTGTAAGAGCAAATTCATCAAACCGGTCATAGAGTGCAGATAGTTTCTCAAGATCTTCATTTTCTTGAGAAACATGAATAACACCTGCTGCCAATTTCATGCCGATACCATGCTGTTCCTTGAGCCAATTTAAAATCGGGTCCCACACTTTCTGCTCAAACTCAACAAGACTAGCGGGGTCGCTTGCCCTGTAACATAAAAGATCGTTCCCCCCATAACTGACCAGCTCCTCCAAAATATCAGTCCGCCGCGGAGCAACCCGATCAATGGCAGTATTAGCAAGCTTGGTCAAAATCATAGTTTCACTATCAATCTCTTCACCCTGCGCTGACCATTCATCAGCAATAGACAAAGCAAGCGGTTCAGATTTCACGGCCAAAGTCGATTTCATAGGAGTTTTGATGACACGCTCATCTAAGAGGATACTAAATTGATCCTCTAGAACCTCGACCTTAACGTCTTTATAAAACCGTTTTGGTTTCGGGCGAACATCATCAGCCTTAGACATATATTTAGGGCCAGAAGGCAAAGCTTCATCTTTTGGAGGAGTGTTATCTTTATTCATGAAAATTCTTCGTAAATTCAGCTGTTAAAATTACAGTCTCTCAATTGCCAATTTATCAATTGAGAGGGTTTCTTGTATAGCAGATAATAGATCAGAAAACTCATCAACAATCATCTTCGGCGCAAACGGCAAAAGCTCTTCTTTTTCATGATGCCCCCAGGTAACCCCAATTGATGGAACACCTGCATTTTGCGCCATTTCCATATCAAATGTCGTATCACCAATCATAACAGTACGATGAGCCTCAGTCCCCGTTTCTCGAAGGGCCTGCTCAATCATTCCCGGATGAGGTTTCGATGGGGCATTACAAGCAGTTTGAATCGTGTGAAAAACATCCTCAAGCTCAAAGCGTTTTAAAAGGCCTTGCACCCCTTTCATGGATTTCCCCGTCGCAATGCCAAGCAAAACATCATCTTGCGCCTTTAGCTGTTTAAGCAATTCGTGCGTTCCTTCAAACAAAGGTTCCGGATGACCAAGTTCATCTCTTAAATGTTGATAAGATGATTTATATCCCTCACCAATGTTTTCAATCAAACTTTGATTAACCTGAACATTCTCAAGTGGCATACAAAGCACCTCAACCGCTATGGGGAGTGAGAGACCAATAATTTGCTGAATCTCTTGAGGGCTAGGAGCTACAAGCGATTGCGCCTCAAACGCATCTTGCATCGCACGTACGATCAAAGCCTCGCTATCTACAATCGTCCCATCACAATCAAACAAGATGCAATACATTCTAAATTCCCACCTAAATAATATGTTTTTTCAAAACAAACTGACAAAGCCAAAAACTTCAAATCAAGAAACGTCTAAACTTACAATTAAATGACGTTCTCTTACATGTTTTGAATTGCCCCACAAGACTACCTACCGTTAGGTTGAATTAAGCCGGAAAATCAATTTGTAAAAGAGGATACCCATCCAATGAAATCACTAATAAAATTTATCATCTTTGGATCATGTTGTTTATATCCAATCTCACTAAATGCAAAGGCTTGTTCAGAAAAAAACAAAGAACTAGTGATAAACAAAAACTTCGCTGTTCAAAAAAACGGTACGATAAAACACCATCCCTCAGGCCTTGAATTTAAGCAATGTTTAGAGGGGCAATCCGTTTCAGCTCATGAGTGTAAAGGAACAGCTCAATCATTCAGTTGGCTAGAAGCTGACAGCCATGCAAAAGCCCACTTGCACAATTCAAAACAAGATTGGCGCCTCCCCAAAATTGAAGAACTTCAAATTTTACTCACCTTTACCTGCAACCAAACAACTGTCGATAAAACTTTATTCCCCTCATTAACTACGGAACAAATCTGGTCAGCATCACCAGGCGCACCAGTTAATGATCACTCTGTTGTGCTAAATGTGAGTGACGGCGCAATCTACGGTGTTGGACGCGGCGTCAAAAGGCAAGTCCTGCTTGTGCGTAGAAAACCGTCACGAGAGTGGCTTGAACAAGAACCTCCCTCAGATTGGGTCATCAGGTAGTAACTGAACGTTACTGCAATCACTGATCAGCTTGTCTGTGCTCGCATTTTCTTGGCGCTTTAGATTTCCCAATGTGAAAACCGCGCTGCTCCGCTCAGGCTGAAGGTTTTCCTTTGATCAGCTTGTCTGTGCTCGCAAGGCTCCGCTCAGGCTGATCAATCCACTTCCTGATCCTCATCATAGCGCTGAGCATCAAAATCGAGCGTCGACCAGCTCTTTTGCATATGTGCCGGCAAAGGTGCCGTAATATCAAGTGTCCCACCATTCGGATGAGGTATAGCTAAGCGGCGTGCATGCAAATGCAACCGGTCCGTCAATCCTTCAAGTGGTTCAAAGTCAGGCAAATTAAAATATTTAGGATCTCCTAAAATTGGTGTTCCAAGTTCAGCCATATGCACACGCAATTGGTGCGTGCGGCCTGTAACTGGCTTTAAAGAAACCCAAGCTAACTTCTGCCCAGCTTGCTCAATCACAGAATAATAAGAATGAGAATGCTGCGCTCCAGGCGTGCCAGGTTTCACCACCCGAACAATCTCGCCAACGTTCCCAGGCGTTGGTCCATCACCTTTTGCAATAAAACAAGAAATCTCACCTTGATGCGGACGCGGAACACCGTAAGTCAGAGCCCAATAGATTTTACGGGCAGACCGTGTACGAAACACAGCACCTAATTTAGAGGCCGCTTGTCTTGTTTTGGCCACAAGCAAACAACCAGATGTATCACGGTCTAACCGGTGAACAAGTTTAGGCCGGTCATCCCCTTGGCCCAAAGCACCCAGCATTCCATCCACGTGATGAGTGGTTTTCGTACCACCTTGCACTGCCAAGCCAGACGGCTTATTCAAAACCATCAAAGCATCATCTTCATGAATAATAAGCGAGCGAATATAATCCCAATCACCCTTATTCACTTTTTTCGGCTTTTTAGCTGGAGTAGCTGCAATTTCTTGCCCAATTGGCGGCACGCGAACAACCTGCCCCTCTTCAATACGGGCATTTGTCTTCACACGTTTGCCATCCACACGCACCTGACCAGTACGCATTAACTTCTGCAATTGGCCAAAACTAATGTGCGGATAATTTTCCTTAAACCAACGATCAAGTCTAAGACCATCATCTTTTTCAGTTATTGTAACATTCGCAACGTTGCTCACACACTCGCTCCCCAAATATATCGCCCGAGATAAAGGCCCGCAAACAATGCAGCAACACTAAAAACAACTGATGCGCAAGCATAAAACGCAGCCATAGACCATTGGTCTCGCTCTATCATATTCGCAACTTCAAGAGAAAAGGCTGAAAAAGTCGTGAAACCACCAAGTACACCGGTTGCAAAAAGAGTGCGCAACTCAACTGAACCTTGAAAGCGAAGCGCAAGCGCTTCTATCAAAACACCCATCAATAACGCACCAAGAATATTGACGATAAACGTCCCATACGGAAACCCAAGCCCCAAAAGACGAACAGCAAGAAGCCCTACCAAATAGCGCCCACTAGCGCCAATTGCACCACCCAGCGCAGCATAGGCAACAAATTTCATTCTCACGTACTTTCGTTGTTTAGTTCTATCAAAGTAACTGTCTTAGAGTTGAGAGACAGTCTTAGATATCCAAGCAAGCTCACCCAAAAATCCAATCGAGAATACGACCAATAAGCCGTCCCAAAATAAGCCCCGCAATCAAGCAAACAGCAATGGTGCCTAGATATATAAAGCTATGGTAAATCATCGCATCTTCAGGGCTTTCAAAAGTCTTGTTCGCCAAATATGTATCACTCGCCAGCGAACCTACATAAAACACAGCAGCAAGTGCACCAGCCACAGCACCAATAAAACCGAATAAGAGTCTCATTTCACCTCCCAAAACCAAATCTCAGTTGCTTTGTCATAACCGCCATAATAACCGGCCCAGAAAAACCAATTGATCAACCAGGCAGACGCCGTACGTTGCCCATTCCAAACATCAATATGATCACCCGAAGGTTCACGCGCTTCACCGGTTCTAAACCAATAATTACGAATAAGCATAATGCCAGTGCGCCCAAACAAATCACGATAATAATTTTTCGGATTGCGCATAACTTCCACTTTCCCAAGCCCTGGGATACGCGCCATGGTTAGCCCCTTGGCAAGCTCTTCAGCACGAAGATAATGCATTTCACTTCTAGGATGCACAGAACAAGTTACAATGCCTCGCGGCAACATATCATGTGTCACACCAGCACCTTTCAGTGCAACCCCCATGCGAATAGCACACTGATTTCTATAAGTTGGAAACCCTAATGAACGACACGGAAATCGTTCACTTTTATTAAGCGGATGATTTTCCCACAAATCCTTAAATTTAATCATGTAACGCAACCCTTAACAAAACACCCAGTCAAGCAATCTCTTAATTTTTATAAATCTAGTTCTTAAAAGAGGTACAAAACTTTTTATCAAAACCTTTTTAGCAGCTAAAAACTATTAACCAAAGCTTAAATCAAAAAACACAACAAATTTGGGGCAAAACTCAGCCCCTGAGGAAACCGTTTACGTAGTTAGAAAACTCTAATCGCCATCTTCATCTAATTTTTGAGCTTTGGGTTCACTCGTCTCTCCATCACGCAAACTGGCCCAATAGCTCATCCGCTTACCAAGCTCTCTTTCAAACCCACGCGGAACAGGTTGATACAAATGAGGCCGCTCCCCAAATTCATCCGGAAAATAATCCTGGCCAGAAAAACAATGCGGCGTATCATGATCATAAATATACCCATCTCCATAGCCCTGATCAGCCATCAAACTTGTAGGGGCATTCAAGGCGATTTTTGGAGGCAGAAGCGCACCGCTTTCTTTCGCAGCAATTCGAGACGCTTTATACGCCACATAAGCTGCATTAGATTTAGGCGCAGAAGCTAAATAGAGCACTGTTTGTGCCAGCGCCAATTCCCCCTCAGGGCTACCAAGAAAATGAAATGCATCTTTCGCCGCATTGGCTTGCACCAACGCCTGAGGGTCAGCAAGGCCAATATCTTCAACCGCCATCCGCACCAAACGCCTGGCAATATAAATAGGGTCTTCACCACCCTCGAGCATCCGGGCAAACCAATAAAGCGCAGCATCAGGATCTGAGCCACGCACAGATTTATGTAAAGCTGAAATTAAATTATAGTGCCCATCACCCGCTTTGTCATAAGTCGGGCGACGCCTAAATAAAATTTTCCCTAAGTCTTCTTTTTTGAGGATTTTGTCTTCCCCCAAATCAAGAAACAATTCCTCAGCCATATTAATGATCATACGACCATCACCATCAGCTAAAGCCAGTAAATGTTGCCGGGCTTCCGCGTCAATAGGAAGAGGCCGGCCAATTTCAACTTCAGCGCGCTGTAAAAGATTTTCAAGGTCCTTCGCACTATGCCGCTCAAACGGGAGCACTTGGCTGCGAGACAAAAGCGCATTGTTCAACTCAAATGATGGGTTCTCAGTCGTTGCCCCAATTAGAATAATCGTGCCATCTTCCATCACCGGCAGAAAGCTATCTTGCTGCGCTTTGTTAAACCGATGGATCTCATCAACAAACAACAACGTCCCCCTCCCTTCACGGCGGCGCATTCTTGCTTGCTCAAACGCAGCTTTTAAATCTTTAACACCAGAAAAAATGGCAGAGAGTTGCTCAAAATGCAAATCGGTTTCATTCGCTAACGCTTGAGCTAAAGTCGTTTTGCCTGTGCCAGGTGGCCCCCACAATATCAGATTAGTAATCCGCCCTTGTGCAACCATACGCGTAAGCAAACCACCCTCCCCCAACAAATGAGTTTGGCCAGTAATATCTTTAATAGTTTTGGGGCGTAATCGATCAGCTAATGGGCGCGGCACATCTCCGCTCACACCAGCTGCATCAAATAAATCTTCCATACAAAGGTCCACTATAAAATGATATTACAAATGCAATATCTCAAGCTTGAGAGACACAAAAACAAACACAGTGCCTCTCAAGATAAATTCATCTTAAAGAACAAGATAAGTTCATCTTTAAGAATTAAGTCTTTAACTTCCAGCAGCTCAATTTCCGCCAAGCCAGTTTAATTGCCACCGGGTAAGACTAATCGCAAAATGCGCTTGCCTCGCTTGATTTCAATGCGCCAAACACGGAAGTTCTTTCGCACTGCCGATTGCAGTTCTTTAACTGATAAAATTGGATTGTTGTTCAAACTGACAATAATATCTTTTTTACGAAACCCAACCGATGACGCAAAACTACGACGAATAACACCCGTAATAACCACACCTTCAATATTATCAAGGTCAATATCTTCAGCCAATCCTGGAGAAAGGTTAGCCACATGCGCACCACTAAAAGGGTGATTACCCCGGAGCACCTTCTTATTAGGCGCTGGTGTAAAAGGTGCTTCAATCAAAGCAATATCTTTTTTTACCCGTTTCCCTTTTCTAAATACCGTTAATTGCACCCGGCCCCCCAGCTCCATAGTAGCAAAGCGAAAATGAAAACTACGCGGATCATCAACAGAATGACCACCAACATTCAAAACAATGTCACCACTTTTCAATCCGGCAAATTGAGCAGGGCTGGCCTCATAAATTCGAGTGACCAAAGCACCACTAGGACGGTCCAATCCGAGTGAGCGCGCAATATCCGGTGTCACTCTCTGCAACTTCGCACCAAACCACGGACGTGTAACCTTCTTGCCCTTCAAAGCGGAATTAACAACCAACTTCACCATATTAGAAGGAATAGCAAAGCCAATGCCATTTGATCCACCAGACTTGGAATAAATCGCTGTATTGATGCCAATTAACCGACCATTCATATCAACCAAAGCACCACCCGAGTTACCTGGGTTGATCGCGGCATCAGTTTGAATAAAAGACTGAAAGTCAGCCGCACCAACACGTGTCCGAGCAAGCGCTGAAACAATACCGCTGGTAACAGTTTGCCCCACCCCAAACGGGTTGCCAATCGCTAGCACCAAATCACCGACCTCTAATTGATCAGAATCTTCAAACCGTAGAAATGGAAATTTTTCGCCGGCCTTATTGTCAATTTTTAAAACGGCAAGGTCGGTCTCTTCATCTTTTAAAATGATGTGTGCAACAAATTCGCGCTTATCCTGTAAAGCAACCTTAATCTCACCATTCTCGCCGCCCTTTATCACGTGATAATTCGTAACAACAATTCCATTGGGCCGCAAAATTACCCCAGAACCAAGAGAATTTTTCATCCGGTTCCGGCGTTGACGATTAAGTTTATCACCAAAGAAATGCCTAAAAAATGGATCTCGCAAAAGGGGAGAACGAAATTGCTTCCTCACGGCCTTATGGCGCACATAAACATTCACAACAGCCGGTGCAGCATCTCGTACAATTGGAGCATAGGATAGTTTAATATCCGCCTCAGATTCAGGCACCCGAGCTAAAGCAGCTGTGCTAAACATTCCTTCCAATACAAGTGATAACAAACTCACTAATAAGGCAAACTGCCTTAATTTATGATACATCCAAGGTCTCCAAACATTTCAAAATCTAATTATCAACAACTTCTGTCGACTAACTTTGTAATTAAATCAACATATTAAAACGAATTTATGGTTCTCTCAGAAATATGTCATGATTTATTACATTTCATTACATATTTCTTATGGAAATCACATTGCTATTAAGCAATGAAACCTTAATGCTTACAACACAAACTTTAGGGAGAGTTCAAATGTATAAAGCAATAACAAAAACGGCACTTATAGGGGCGTTCTGTGCGCTTACAAGCACAGCAGCACTAGCTGTAGAAGTAAAAAAAGATGTTGTCTTAGGCAGTGACGTCGCCACAACATGGAAAAAAATCGGTGGATGGTGCGCCATTGCAGACTGGCATCCAGCAGTCGCTAAATGTGAAGAAGTGAAAAAAGGAGACGACCTTATTCGCAATCTCACACTTGGTAATGGTGCAACCATCGTAGAAAAGTTCACAAAGAAAACAGAGAACAGCTATTCATACACCATTGAAGAAAGCCCCCTCCCCATCGCAAATTATGCTGCGACCATTGAAATCGCCCCAGAAGGCAAAAAAACAAAATTAACGTGGTCAAGCAAATTTGATGCGAAAGGAAAGACTGACAAAGAAGCAGCTGACATTATAGCTGGCATATACCAAGCCGGTTTTGACGCCCTTGTAAAAGAACTCGGAAATTAATTCTCTTTTTTATAAAAAATTCTATTCTTACATTTCAAATTTTAAGCCAAGCGTCTCCTGAAAAATCAAGGGGCGCTTGGTGATTTAAATCTCACTCTTCAAGTAAAAGTCGCTATTCCACCATCCATACAATTAATTTCAATTATATTCGCACTTGACAATTTATGATGCGGGTATATACCTACATCATGTCTCCAAAACCATGCCTTTGCACATCTCTGCGTGAAGCAGCTCTTGCATTAACCGAATTGTATGATCGAGCTCTGGAACCTTCAGGGCTAAAAATAACAATGTTCCGTCTATTAAGGCGGCTCAAAAATGCTGGCCCATCAACCATTAGTGAATTCGCAGCTGTCGTCAATTTGGACAGAAGCACCTTAGGACGGAATTTAAAAGTGCTAGAGCGAGATGGCTTAGTCACCCTTACTTGCGGAAAAGATGAAAGATCAAAAGTCATTCACCTAACTAAAAAAGCAGAAGAAGCCATAGAAACAGCAACCCCCTATTGGGAAAAAACACAACAACAAATTCGTGACATTGTGGATGAAGAGACAGAAATTCGGCTTAACCAACTCACCGAATTTAATAAAGTTAGCAAAGATCAATCTAAATAATCTTTTACAATTAAACACATCGCCTCAAAGGATACGATCGTGAATAAGACGCCCAGTCAGTTAAAAACACCAAATGATCAACAATCATCTTATTGGGGTGCTGCCTTCATCGCCCTGATTTGCGGGTCAATTATCATATTATTCTCACTTGGCATCAGACACGGTTTTGGACTGTTTTTAAAGCCTGTTAGTGCTGAAATGCAATGGGGTGTTCAAGTCTTTGCCTTTGCAATTGCGCTACAAAACCTTGTTTGGGGCATTGCTCAACCTTTCACAGGACTATTGTCAGATAAATACGGCTCACCGATCATCGTCACAACTGGTGCAATACTCTATTCAGCAGGCCTTTGGGTCATGGCAGATATAACCACTGTCACATCTTACGTTATACAAATTGCGTCAGTTGTCGGCTTTAACGCAGATCAGCTAAACGCAAATTTTGATGAAATAGCTCAAACATGCTTCATATTAGGAGCAGGTATTTTCATTGGCCTCGGTTTATCCGGCACAACATTCCCTGTTATCTTTGGTACTATCAGTCGCTTGGTAAAACCAGAGCAAAGGTCTCTTGCTATGGGAGTTGCCATGTCTGTGGGGTCATTTGGTCAATTCATTATGCTCCCCATCAGTCTCAGTCTCCTGACCTGGCTAGATTGGCATGGAGCACTAATTGCTCTTTCATTAATGGCTCTCATCATGTTCCCACTGGCCTTTGGTTTAAAAGAGCCAAATTTAAATAATACAGATCCAAAAGTATTAAGTGTTAGCCCTTATGAGGCGATAAAGGAAGCATTATCCATGCGCGATTTTTGGTTGCTCTCATTAGGTTTTTTCGCTTGTGGGTTTCAGGTCGTTTTCATCAGCGTCCACTTACCGCTTTATCTATCAGATAGAAACCTAGACGCATCAGTAGCCACAACAGTTCTCGCACTCATAGGACTAATAAACATCATAGGAACCTACTATGCTGGCCTCTGGGGCGGCAGACAACGCAAACCAATGCTACTCTCCTGGTTATATCTACTTAGGGGGTTAGTCATTGCCGCCTTTATATTATTGCCAATTTCAACCTATACCGCCTACGCCTTTGGCTTGCTTATGGGGTTATTCTGGCTCTCAACAGTACCGTTAACAAACGGCACCGTTGCCTCTGTCTGGGGTGTAAAACACATGTCTATGTTAGGTGGTGTTGTATTCTTTTGGCACCAGTTAGGTTCATTCATTGGCGGCTGGTTAGGTGGCTGGGTTTATGACAAAACCGGAAATTATGATATAGTATGGTATCTGGCCATTGGCTTTAGTCTTCTCTCAGCCCTTTTAAACTGGCCAATTACTGAAACTCCAGTAGCCCAGAGGGAAAAACGAGTGTCAATATGACAAATTCCATCCCCTTAAAACTTGCATTACTGATACTCGCTCTCATCATAGCAAGCGCAATTGTCAGCCTGTATCAAACACCAGCCATGTCATATTTATTAGAAGAATTCCGCATCTGCTAATCAGCAAACTCATAAGCCGCCAACGTTTTTGAATTTGTCTTTATCGAACAGTCCACTTAATGTGAGCGTGCCTATATCAAGTGAGAGATCTTTTGATTTAGACACGGTGTTGCCTGCTATAATGTCTGTATTCTCACCAACACGGTAAAAGATGGGAAAGTATAATTAGTAAACTGTCACCGAAATACTAGCCTTTATGAAAAGCTCAAGGATGATGTCTTTAAAGGACAAAATTTTAAAATGCGTTCGAGAGACGAAGACGGAAAGCGCATTGTAAAAAATGTTGATGCATCCCCTAAATAAAATGAAGTTAGGAATATAATTTTTGTTAAGCTGACTAGATTTTATATTTTCAGGGTGTGGAAACAGAAGAATGAAATTTAGAAAATTCTCAATTTACTTTTGGGTGCCGTTGATCGTTGTTGCTTGTTTGGTGCTTTATATTGGTTTGAATGTTTTTCAAGGCAAGATGCTTGGTGCTTTGGTCGGAACGACTGTTGATCCTCGAACGGCTCTTGGGGAAAGACCTTACTCGATTAGTATGGATCGCCGTTTGTTCATACTTAAAGGAACTGTGGTGAGGCGAGCTTATGATGCTAAAAAAGGAATAGAGACGCCACAAATTAAACTTGCAGTTCCTAAAGCTTATATCAATGTTGTTCGTACTGAAAAAGAAGGGTGGTTTGGGACAAATGTCACGAGTATCGCTATCTTGGCTTCCTCGCAAAATTTTAAACCGTATCGTTTGGAATATCCTTATGTGCGTAAAGATGTGCTCGATAAATTAAACATTAAACTTGTCGTTCCCCCTCCTTCAATATTAGACAGAAACCCAGACCCGAGATTTAAAATATTTCCTAATGATGAAGCGAAGGCTCGTTATAAAGCCGAAATGCTGCGGAGAAATTTTACTGAAATTAGGACCGGTATTGGTGCGAATGCTGATTTGGATGAGAAGCGCCGTAATAAAAGATTATTATATGAATTATTTAGGCCTTATAGAGACGCTTTGCACTTATCAAATTTTGCAGATGCCAGAAAAAGTATTTCGGGATGTGTTATAACGACGGGGCCTTTTCCAAATTCTATACGTATAGATCATGCCCCAGAAATTTTTGCACCAGTACCCAAGGGTGAGAAGCGCAAGCCTACATGCCTGCAATACCGGGATCGAATGCATTTTGCGATTGTTACCTATGATGACAAAGGTAAGCTTTTATTCACGACACGGTGTCGTGACCATACAAATGGTGCCGGCAATTGTCATACTTTTTTTTATTGGCGACAGATTTGGAATGTTGGTGTGAATGTTTCAAGTAAATATGTGGCTCATATTCCCAGTTATTTTCAACAAACAATAACGCTTTATGAGTCTTTTGCAGCTGCCGCTAAGACCAATCCTTAAGGAGATTGCATCATGGTTTTTCAGCAGCTTCACTGATCAAATGACGATAAAGGACATTGTCCTCATCTGCAAAAAAGATTTGCTAACAACGATTGCCAAGTTGGGTAACATGATGAGCAAAACCTAAGAACCATAATGCGAGAAAGACGAGCCATGGATATGAAACTACTGTCAAATATGAATTAAAAATCTTTCATCACAGTTTCTAATCAAAACAAAAAAAGCCAGCCTAAAATTTCATTAGGCCGGCTTTTTAAATTTATAAATTTTGTAAGTTTAGCTTACGCTGCAACTTCAGCTTCATCATCTTTTGTGAAGTCTGCTGTTGGGCCAGAATCTTGACCGCGTGCACTTTCATCACGATCAACAAGCTCAATAACCGCAACTGGAGCACTATCACCATAACGATAGCCAGCTTTAAGAACGCGTGTATAACCACCACTACGGTCTTTATAACGTTCCGCTAGCACATCAAATAACTTCTTAGCCATTGCTTCATCACGAAGACGAGCTGCAGCTAGTCGGCGAGAATGAAGGTTGCCTCTTTTACCTAGCGTTACAAGACGATCCATAACACGCTTTAGCTCTTTAGCTTTTGGCAGTGTCGTAATAATTTGCTCGTGCTTAATAAGCGCTGAAGCCATATTGGCAAACATAGCTTTCTTATGACTAGACGTCTTGTTTAACTTCCGCCCTTTCATACCATGGCGCATGGGTGTTCTCCTAAATACTCGCTTCGCTGTTCTTAGAACAGAATGAGGCGTTTTAAATGTTCTTTGCGCGAATTCTTATCTGAAAAGTCATTGGGCTTTTCTAAGAATGCGCTTTAATAATGATCTTCAAAGCGTTTAGCGAGTTCTTCAATATTCTCTGGCGGCCAATTCGGTACTTCCATACCCAAGTGCAGCCCCATACCAGCTAAAACTTCTTTAATTTCGTTCAGGGACTTACGTCCAAAATTCGGTGTACGTAACATCTCAGCTTCGGTTTTCTGAATAAGATCACCAATATAAACAATGTTATCGTTCTTCAGGCAATTTGCAGAGCGAACAGAAAGCTCAAGCTCATCAACCTTCTTCAGAAGAGCAGCATTGAACTCAAGTTCAGGCTGCTTCTCTTCAACAACTTCTTTTTGTGGCTCTTCAAAGTTCACAAAAATACTAAGCTGATCTTGAAGAATACGGGCAGCAAGTGCAATTGCATCTTCAGGAATAATAGAACCATCCGTATGGATGTCTAAAATCAATTTATCATAGTCAAGAATTTGACCTTCACGGGTATTCTCAACTTTGTAAGAAACTTTACGAACAGGGCTATAAAGCGCATCAACTGGAATAAGTCCAATCGGAGCATCTTCCGGACGATTGCGATCAGCAGGTACATAACCTTTACCAGTGTCAGCAGTAAATTCCATATGAATAGACGCGCCATCGTCGAGGTTACAAATTACATGCTCAGGATTCAAAACTTCAATTTCAGAACCAGTTTCAATATCGCCAGCACGTACAACACCAGGGCCAGTTTTCTGAAGCACCATACGTTTTGTGCCTTCAGAGTGCGCTTTAAGAGCAATTTCTTTAATGTTCAATACAATGTTCGTCACATCTTCACGAACACCTGTGATTGATGAAAACTCATGCAACACACTATCAATGTGAACAGAAGTAATCGCAGCACCGCGCAATGAAGAAAGTAAAACCCGGCGAATAGCGTTGCCAAGTGTCATACCAAAACCGCGCTCTAGCGGCTCAGCAGTAGCTGTTGCGTGCCGCTTAGGGTCACGACCACCCTGAATGTCTAACTTACCTGGTTTAATAAGTTCTTGCCAATTTTTCTGGATCACGTTTTGTCACCTTTATTCGCAAAATGGGTATTCGCAAAACAGTCTAAGCCGTTTAATGCACTTTATCCTCAAAACAAGGACACCCTCAGTTATCTTAAGACCAATTAAACAGGTGTTACTAACAACTGCCTAAAAGATTATTTTCACCAAACTTGACAACAAAGCCAAAACTAAAGTGAAAGTTCAATCCCGCACTAAATTATACGCGGCGACGCTTACGAGGGCGACAACCATTATGAGGAATTGGAGTTACGTCACGAATTGTTGTAACCTGAAAACCAATTGATTGGAGCGCACGTAGTGCAGATTCGCGGCCCGAACCTGGCCCAGTCACTTCAACTTCAAGAGTTTTCATGCCATGCACTTGAGCTTTCTTACCAGCATCTTCAGCAGCCAATTGAGCAGCATAAGGTGTCGATTTACGAGACCCCTTAAAACCCATCATTCCAGCTGAACTCCAGGAAATTGCATTTCCTTGTGCATCAGTAATTGTAATTTTCGTGTTATTAAAACTAGCACTCACATGTGCAACACCAGAAGTGATGTTTTTCTTTTCACGTTTGCGAGTACGTGCTCTTTCCTGTGCCATTTACTTCGTCTTTCAAATAATCATCTTGCATATATTACCAAAAGCTAACCAGCTTAAAAAAGGTAACTAGCGAATAATGAGATTCTTAAATTACTTCTTCTTACCAGCAATTGCTTTAGCTGGACCCTTACGGGTACGGGCGTTTGTGTGCGTACGTTGACCACGAACAGGTAAACCACGACGATGACGCAATCCACGATAGCTGCCAAGATCCATCAGGCGCTTAATATTCATGGAAACTTCACGGCGCAAATCACCTTCAACCATGTAATCACGGTCAATGGTTTCACGAATTTGGATAACTTCCGCGTCAGACAATTCATTCACACGGCGTTCCATTGGAATTTTAACTTCTTCACAAATTTCACGAGCGAACTTGTCACCAATTCCGTGAATATATGTTAGCGCAATCACAACGCGCTTATTAGTCGGTATATTGACACCTGCGATACGAGCCACAGTATTCTCCTTGAATAGAGGCCTGAAATCACTTCAGTCCCCCCTTAGTTTCACTTAAAACTTCATTTTATCAGTTTTGCTAGAATGCTCACTCACTTAAGTTTTAGTGGTGACAAACCAAGCGGCCTAACAAAAAGCCTTCTATTTGTTCCTTCTCCCCTCACAAAACAAAGGGAAAAGATACTGATTTAATAGCCTTTAATAGCTTAAAAACCAGCGTTCTAACCTCCACAACAGCAAAAGTCCGTGTTGTAGAACCTAGCAAACAGAAAGCACAAATGGGCACTTTCTGACAGAATCACTAATTCTTGCGTGAAAAAGAGTTTTTGTAAGGGTTTAACTCGTTTTCGTCAAGCCCTTACACTCTTTCCAGCAAAAAAACTTAAGCAACCGTTAAAAACGATTAGCTACCTAAAATAGTTTCAATCTGGTTTGTCACTTCAGACATATCAGCCATGCCATCAATTGAAGCCAGATTATCTTTTGCAAAATAATAACCAATCAGCGGTGATGTCTCTTTGTAATAAGATAACAATCTAGCCCGCAGGGTTTCCTCATTATCATCAGCGCGGCGCTTAAAGTTAGAGCTGCCGCAATTGTCACACTTGCCTTCTTCTTTAGGAGTGCGGAATGTATCATGGTATCCTTCACCGCAATCACCACAAGTAAAGCGGCCAGTAATGCGCTCAACCAATTTTTCATCATCAACCCGCATTTCAATAACAGCGTTTAAGCTCTTATTTTTAGAAGCAAGTAATTCTTCTAATGCAGCAGCTTGAGGCAATGTCCGTGGAAAACCATCAAGAATAAAACCATTTTGGCAATCTGGCTCATCAATACGGTCTGAAATAATACCAATCACAATCTCATCAGAAACAAGACCGCCAGCTTCCATTACAGCTTTCGCTTGAAGTCCAACCTCAGTACCAGCAGCAACAGCTGCGCGGAGCATGTCACCAGTAGACAATTGAACAAGACCACGTGCTTTTTCTA
The DNA here is from genome assembly GCA_040367435.1 of Hyphomicrobiales bacterium 4NK60-0047b. Lineage (NCBI taxonomy): Bacteria > Pseudomonadati > Pseudomonadota > Alphaproteobacteria > Hyphomicrobiales > Hyphomicrobiales bacterium 4NK60-0047b. Next base: position 494,654 of record BAABWY010000001.1, read on the forward strand.
TTAAACGAGCTTGTGTACCTTTACCTGCCCCAGGAGGGCCTAATAATATTATATTCATTTTCTTCGACTTCCCCGCAATTTAGACTTTTTAATCAGCCCCTCATACTGGTGCGCCAAAAGATGACTTTGCACTTGTGAGACTGTGTCCATTGTCACGCTCACTACAATGAGAAGTGAAGTGCCACCAAGTGCAAATGAAACCGCTGTGTAAGACTGAAGATATTCAGGTAGCACACAAACAAGGGCTAAGTAAATTGCACCTACGACAGTAATTCGAGTTAAAACATAATCGATATATTCAGCTGTTTTCGAGCCAGGTCGAATACCAGGAACAAAACCACCATATTTTTTCAAATTGTCAGCTGTTTCTTCCGGGTTAAACACAATCGCTGTGTAGAAGAAAGCAAAGAAAATAATCAACGCCACATAGATCGCTAGATAAAGCGGCTGACCACGACCAAGCATCGCTGTAATCGTCGAAAACCATTCAGAGCTTCCACTCGTCCCAAAGGCCGCAAAAGTCGCTGGTAACAGAAGTAAGCTAGAAGCGAAAATCGGTGGAATAACACCAGCAGTATTAAGCTTCAACGGCAAATGAGAGTTATCACCTTGTGCCATACGGTTACCCATTTGACGTTTTGGATATTGAACCAACAACCGGCGCTGAGCACGTTCCATAAACACAATCACGGCGATAATGGCAACAATACCAACTAAGAGAAGGATAAGAACAGGAACAGAAAGCGTACCACGACGAGATAGTTCAAAAGCACTCGCAAGCGCACCAGGTAATTCCGCAACGATACCAGCAAAGATAATCAATGAAATACCATTACCAATACCACGAGCTGTGATTTGTTCACCAAGCCACATCAAGAAAACAGTACCACCAACCAACGTAATCACTGTAGACGCTCTAAAGAACAGCCCAGGATCAAGCACAACATTATTAGTAGACCCTTCCAGACCGACAGCAATGCCATACGCCTGAATAGTCGCCAAAATAACTGTACCATACCGTGTATATTGGTTAATTTGCTTGCGGCCTTGCTCGCCTTCTTTCTTTAATTGCTCAAGATGCGGCGAAACCGTTGTCAAAAGCTGAATAATAATAGAGGCTGAGATATAAGGCATGATATTAAGTGCAAAAATCGCCATTCGCGAAATTGCACCACCAGCAAATAGATTCAATTGATCAAGAATAGTACTGCCGCCATTACCATTCCCTTGGAAAACATTGCGCAACTGATCAAGATCAATACCAGGAATAGGAATATAAGTTCCAAGGCGATACACCAACAAAGCGCCTAACGTGAACCAAATTCGTTTTTTAAGCTCTTCTGCCTTACCAATGGCAGAAAAATTTAAATTAGCGGCTAACTGTTCGGCAGCTGAAACCATTATTCTAATCCCTATAAGTCAATTTGTCTTGAAACTCTTATAAACCAATATGTGTCTTTATTTCGTTTTATAAAGACCTTTATAATCTTTTATAAAGGCCCAAAAGTCTAAAAAAGACCTAATTAAGAAATACCCAATTGGCTAAAAAATCAAAGACGAATTAACGAATGATTCTATTCAACTTCTAACTTACTTTTTTTCTTCTACAGCTGGTTTAGCTTCAAGAATTTCTACAGAACCACCTGCTTTTTCAACAGCAGCAATTGCAGATTTTGAAGCACCAGCAGCTTTAATAACAAGCTTTGCTTTAAGCTCACCATCACCAAGAATACGAACACCGTCTAAAACGCGGCGCACAAGGCCAGCTTCAACTAGCGCTTCAACAGTAATAGTGTCACCGTCTTTAAGCTTTTTCTCATCAATCGCTTTTTGCAAACGACCAATATTCACTTCATTGAAGCTTTTAGCAAAGATGTTGTTAAACCCGCGTTTTGGTAGACGGCGATGAATAGGTTGTTGACCACCCTCAAAACCTTTAATCGCAACACCAGAACGTGATTTTTGTCCCTTTACACCACGCCCACCGGTTTTACCCTTACCAGAACCAATACCACGACCAACGCGCTTGCGTTCCTTAGTGGCTCCTGGATTATCTCTTAATTCATTTAAGCGCATGAAAGATACCCTTTATGCTTTCTCTTTATTAAATGCGCCTTCAGGTTGCTCACAAGCAACCGGCGCTGATTAATGCGCCTTCAAATGCCCTTTGGAGCATCCGGCGCGTTTTAGTTGCGTCTTCAGGTTGCCTACAAGCAACCGGCGCGTTCAAAATTAATACCGCTGACTTTCACTAAGGAAAGCCAACTGATAAAGGCCTGCAAGCAGGCTTAGTCTTCAACAACAGTAACCAAATGAGCCACACTATCGATCATACCACGTACTGAAGGTGTATCTTCTAAAGTGCGTTTTTGATGCATCTTCGTAAGGCCAAGACCAGTCAAAGTAGCACGCTGTTTTTCATTTTGGCGAATACGGCTGCCTGTTTGCTCAACCGTAATTGTTTTTCCAGATTTAGCCATCTCAACAAAATTCCTAAATTAAACGTCAGCTTGCAATTGATTATCACCAGCACCATCACGGCGACGAGCAACAATATCACTCACCTTTTTACCGCGCCGTGCTGCAACACCGCGAGGGCTGTCTTCAGCTTTCAAAGCATCAAATGTTGCCCGAACCATGTTATATGGGTTTGAGCTACCTTGAGATTTAGCAACAACGTCTTGCACACCAAGCGTTTCAAAAACCGCACGCATCGGACCACCAGCAATGATACCAGTACCTGGAGGTGCTGCACGAAGTAAAACCTTACCAGCACCGTGGCGACCTTTAACATCATGATGCAAAGTTCTGCCTTCACGTAGCGGAACTTTAATCAGCTGGCGCTTGGCTTGTTCTGTTGCTTTACGGATCGCTTCAGGTACTTCACGAGCTTTACCGTGACCAAACCCAACGCGGCCCTTTTGATCTCCAACAACAACAAGTGCTGCAAAACCAAAACGACGACCGCCTTTTACAACTTTAGCGACGCGATTGATGTGAACGAGTTTGTCAACAAACTCACTGTCTTTTTCTTCCCGGTCTTTTGGGTTACGTGCCACGTGTTAAGTCCTCTCAAAAAACAAAAACCAAAGGCTTCAAATAAAAATTGAACAAAGCCTTGTTTTTAAAATTAAAACTTCAAGCCTTTTTCACGCGCAGCGTCTGCCAGGGCCTTAACTCGACCATGATAGATGTAGCCACCGCGATCGAAAACAACTTCTTCGATACCAGCTTCTTTGCCGCGCTCAGCAATAATGCTTCCAATTTCTTCAGCAGCTTCAATATTGCCGCCTTTTTTAATTTTATCACGAAGACCTTTTTCAATGCTTGAAGCAGAAACAAGGGTCTTGCCTGATGTATCGTCAATAATTTGCGCATAGATATGTTGCGAAGAGCGATGAACTGATAGTCTAGGCCGCCCGTTCGAAACCCGTGCTAGAGTGCGGCGCACTCTTGCTTTACGACGTTCAAATGTAGATTTTGCAGAGCTCATGAGCTTTCTCTTACTTCTTCTTACCTTCTTTGCGGAAGATATATTCATCTTTATATTTGATGCCTTTGCCTTTGTAAGGCTCTGGCGGACGATAACTGCGAATTTCCGCCGCTACCTGACCAACAACTTGCTTTTCAATACCAGAAACAACAATTTCAGTGTTAGATGGACATTCAATTTTGATGCCCTCTGGTAAATCATAATTGACATCATGGCTAAGACCAAGTTGCAGTGAAAGGCTTTTGCCTTTCATAGCGGCCCTGTAACCAACGCCATTGATTTCGAGTTCTTTTTTATACCCTTCAGAAACACCAACAAGGATGTTTTGTACTAATGTACGTGACATACCCCACATGGAGCGTGCGCGTTTGGTTTCCCCAACAGGTGAAACCTCAACACTACCATCAGTCATCTGGGCGGTAACATCGTCAACCAAAGTAATTGAAAGCTCACCCTTGGAGCCTTTTGCTTTGACTGTTTGGCCGTCAATCTTGACTTCCACACCAGACGGGACCGCAATAGGTTTCTTCCCGATTCTTGACATGGGCTTACCCTTCCTTCTTCAGCAACGCAATTAAAACACGTTGCACAAAATTTCACCGCCAACATTTGCTTCACGAGCATCCGCATCTGACATAACACCTTTAGGCGTTGAAAGAATAGCGACACCAAGGCCGTTAGCAACCATCGGAACATTTTTAACCGCTGAATAAACACGGCGACCTGGTGTAGATACCCGGCTAATATTACGGATAACAGGATCACCATTGTGATATTTCAGTTCAATTTCAATTTCTGACTTTCCGCTGCCATAATCGATTTGCGCGTATCCACGGATAAATCCTTCTTTTTGAAGAACATCCAGAACGCGTGCACGTAGCTTGGAAGCCGGTGTTGCAACTTTGCTTTTGTTGCGCATTTGAGCATTTCTAATTCGGGTTAGCATATCCCCGAGTGGATCTGTCATTGTCATGAACAGGTCTCTCCTTACCAGCTTGACTTTACCATTCCAGGAATAAGACCTTGATTGGTCAATTCCCGTAGCGCGATGCGCGATAGTTTAAGCTTTCTATAAAAGCCGCGTGGGCGGCCAGTTAATTGACAACGGTTGCGCATCCGATTTGGACTTGAATTGCGCGGTAACTCAGCCAACTTCAATTGCGCTTTAAAACGCTCTTCAGCTGGTAAACTTTTATCTCTAGCAATTTCTTTTAAACGAGCACGCTTAGAAGCATTTGCCTTTACAAGGCGTTTGCGTTTTACATCACGCTCGATCATTGATCTTTTTGCCATTTATTCCTCCGTTTGTTCCTCAATTTTAAGAACAGTTAGTCTCTACTATTGAGATTATTTGTCCTCTGGGAACGGGAAATTAAAACCTTTTAAGAGCGCCCGTGCCTCATCATCCGTTGGTGCTGAGGTGCAGACAATCACATCCATGCCCCAAATTTGATCAACTTTATCATAGTCAATCTCTGGGAAAATAATATGTTCTTTGATGCCCATCGCATAGTTACCACGACCGTCAAAACTCTTTGGGTTAAGCCCTCTAAAGTCTTTCACGCGCGGCAAAGCAATTGTAATCAGACGATCAAGAAATTCGTACATACGAGAACTGCGCAAAGTCACTTTGGTACCCAAAGCCATTTCTTCACGAACTTTAAAAGCCGCGATAGATTTACGCGCTTTTGTGAAAACGGGCTTTTGACCAGCAATCAGCGTTAAATCATCATAAGCTGATTGAACTTTCTTACGATCATTAACCGCTTCACCAATCCCCATATTAAGAACAACTTTCTCAATCTTAGGAATTTGCATTGGGTTCTTATATTCAAATTTCTTCAACATTTCGTCACGAATGACTTTGTTGTATTGAGCCTTTAAGCGTGGCTCATAACCTGTAGCCTCAGCCATCGATAACTTCTCCTGAACGCTTCGCAAAGCGAACTTTGCGGCCATCATCTAATGTTTTATAACCAACACGAGTTGGGCTACCATCTTTAGGATCTTCTAGAGACAGATTAGAAACATGAATAGACGCTTCTTTTGAAATAATGCCACCTTCGTCAGATGCGGTTTGTTTCTGATGGCGCTTAATCATATTAACGCCGTTCACAATAACACGTTCATCTTTTGGAAGAACTTTGAGCACTTCGCCTTTCTTGCCTTTGTCTTTACCAGCAAGAACAACAACACGATCGCCCTTTTTAATTTTTAATTTAGCCATTTTTAAAGGACCCTTTTCCTAAAGCACTTCAGGAGCTAACGAAACAATCTTCATTTGGTTCTTAGCGCGAAGTTCACGGGTAACAGGACCAAAAATACGTGTGCCAACAGGCTCACCTGATTGATTGATTAATACAGCAGCATTACGATCAAAACGAATAAGGCTACCATCTTGACGGCGAACACCTTTAGCAGTGCGCACAATAACAGCCTTCATCACTTGGCCTTTTTTTACACGGCCGCGTGGAATGGCTTCCTTCACACTAACAACAATAGTGTCACCGATTGATGCATATTTGCGCTTAGAGCCACCAAGCACTTTGATGCACTGAACACGGCGGGCGCCAGAATTATCCGCCACATCCAAATTAGATTGCATCTGTATCATTTTAACTATCCTCTTTCGGTCTCTTTAGAATTGAACTGTAGAATTCGCAACAACCAATTCTGACCGTTTATTTTGACTTATCTGAGAGCAGCATTTGCCCTATCAATCAAATCTTTTAATTCTTTTCGTGAATTACTCAGCGTTAATAACAGTCCAACGCTTATTTTTAGAAATTGGAACACATTCTTCAATACGAACCATATCTCCAGTTTTATACTGATTAGTTTCATCATGTGCGTGATACTTCTTAGAGCGACGCACAACCTTTTTATAAAGAGGGTGAGTAAACCGGCGTTCAACCTTAACAACAACTGTTTTATCAGTTTTGTCGCTGACCACTTCACCTTGCAATATTCGTTTTGGCATAGTTTAAATTCCTCAAACTCAAGCAAATCTTGGTGCTCTTAAGCACTAGCCGCTTGTTTTTCCCGTAATACGGTTTTAATTCTTGCAATTTCACGGCGCACATGGCGAACACGAGCTGTGTTTTCCATTTGGCCAGTCGCAGCCTGGAAGCGCAGATTGAATTGCTCTTTTTTTAACTTCACCAGCTCATCATCAAGTTGGTCTGGTGTTTTATCTCTAAGATCACTCGCCTTCATGGCTAAAAACCCTTCAAATCCTAACATAAATTCTACTTTTCTAAGCCTTAGCTACCTAGACGCTTAACAATGCGCGTCTTAATTGGTAGCTTGGCTGCCGCTAACGATAGAGCTTCACGAGCGGTGACATCATCAACACCATCAATCTCAAACATGATACGTCCAGGTGCTACACGAGCGGCCCAATATTCAACTGAACCTTTACCCTTACCCATACGAACCTCAGTAGGCTTCTTAGAAACAGGCACATCAGGAAAAACTCTAATCCATACCCGGCCAGCACGTTTCATCTGACGGGTCATAGCACGGCGAGCCGCTTCAATTTGACGAGCCGTCACACGCTCAGCTTCCAAAGCCTTCAAACCATAAGAACCAAAATTCAAAGCAGTGCCACCTTTAGCTACGCCTTTAATCTTACCCTTATGAGCCTTGCGGAATTTTGTCCGTTTTGGTTGCAACATAATCTTGTTCCTTTAATTCGCTTGGCGCTTCGGGCCAGACTTAGAACCAGGTTTCGGTCCATTATTTCTAGGACGACCACCTTCTTGCGCTTCAATAGAGCGACGTTCTTGAGCCATCGGATCATGTTCCATGATCTCACCCTTAAAGATCCAAACCTTAATACCAATAATACCGTAAGCAGTTACGCCTTTAGCAGTACCGTAATCAATATTGGCACGAAGTGTATGTAGCGGCACACGGCCTTCACGATACCATTCCATCCGCGCAATCTCAGCACCGCCAAGACGGCCAGCACAGTTAATACGAATGCCTTCAGCACCAAGACGCATAGCTGATTGAACAGAACGCTTCATAGCGCGGCGAAAAGCAACACGGCGCTCTAATTGTTGAGCAATGCCTTCAGCAACGAGGTTCGCATCGATTTCAGGCTTTCTAACTTCAACAATGTTCAAATGAACTTCGCTGTCAGTATATTTTTTCAAGGCGCCTTTAAGCTTCTCAATGTCAGAACCTTTTTTACCAATCAAAATACCAGGACGTGCACTATGGACTGTCACACGGCATTTTTTATGAGGACGCTCAATAACAACTTTTGAAATACCAGCTTGACGACGATATTTTAAAATATGTTCCCGAATTTTAAAATCTTCCAGAAGAAGATCACCATATTCAGCTTTAGTCGCGTACCAGCGGCTATCCCAAGTTCTATTGATACCAAGGCGCATGCCTACTGGATTAATCTTCTGACCCATTATGCGGTCTCCTCAACTTCGCGGACCACAACGGTCAGACGTGAAAAAGGTTTTAGAATTTTACCAACACGGCCGCGTGCTCTTGGTTGCCAGCGCTTAAGCACCAGGCCTTTACCAACAAACGCTTCTGAAACAACAAGACTATCAACATCAAGCCCATGATTGTTTTCAGCATTAGCAATCGCTGATTCAAGAGTTTTCTTCACGTCTTTTGCAATGCGTTTTCTAGAAAAAGTAAGATCAGCCAAAGCTTTTTCTACTTTTTTACCGCGAATAGACGTCGCAACCAAATTCAGCTTTTGAGGACTGATACGAATATTACGTGTAACAGCCTGGGCCTCATTATCGGCTAGACGGCGTTCTTGTTTTGCCTTACCCATTTGAGTTACTTCCTCTTAGCTTTCTTATCCGCAGTGTGGCCATAGTAAGTACGTGTTGGTGAAAATTCACCAAACTTGTGACCAACCATGTCTTCTGAAACCAAAACTGGGATGTGTTTTTTGCCGTTATAAACACCAAAAGTTAATCCCACAAACTGTGGTAAAATTGTTGAACGACGTGACCAAATCTTAATCACATCTTTACGAGTAGAACCCTGCGCTGCTTCCGCCTTCTTGAGGAGGTAACGATCGACAAATGGGCCTTTCCAAGATGAACGTGCCATCAAGCTCTCCTATCTTTTCTTCTTCATGTGGCGGCTACGAACAATAAATTTATCCGTAGAAGCATTAGAACGAGTACGTTTACCCTTAGTTGGCTTACCCCAAGGTGACACTGGATGACGACCACCAGATGTACGACCTTCACCACCACCATGCGGGTGATCTACCGGGTTCATAGCAACACCGCGTACAGATGGGCGCTTACCAACCCAGCGTTTACGACCCGCTTTACCAAGCTTAGTGTTTGAATTATCTGGGTTTGAAACAGCACCAACAGTTGCAATACAATCCGCATGAATCATACGAGTTTCACCAGATGATAATTTCATAATAGCGTAACCACTGTCGCGGCCAGCCAATTGAGCATAAGTACCAGCTGAACGAGCGATCTGACCGCCCTTACCAATTTTCATCTCTACATTATGAACAATGGTACCAATTGGCATATTGCGAAGAGGCATTGCATTACCAGGTTTCACATCAACCTTCTCGCCTGCAATCACTTTGTCGCCAGCTGCAAGTCTTTGCGGCGCCAAAATGTAAGCAACTTCACCATCTTCATATTTGATCAATGCAATGTAAGCAGTCCGGTTAGGATCATACTCAATACGCTGAACTTCAGCTTGCATGTCTTTCTTAAGACGTTTGAAATCGACCATGCGATAGCTACGTTTATGTCCACCACCACGACGACGCGCTGTGATGCGGCCCGCATTGTTACGGCCACCATTTTTTGTCAAACCCTCAGTGAGAGTTTTAACTGGCTTGCCTTTCCAAAGGTCGGAACGGTCTACTAAAACTAGACTACGCTGCCCTGGAGTGATTGGCTTATACGTTTTAAGTGCCATCTCGTGTCCTCTTAAAGCCCTTTTAACTTAAAGTTTTAAAACTTAAAGTCCTGTTGCCACATCAATTGTGTGACCTTCTTCTAATGTTACGACAGCTAATTTTCTGTCGTTTTGCTTACCTTTAATACCTTTAAACCGTTTGACTTTGCCTTTACGGTTCAATGTATTTACAGCCTTAACTTTCACGTTAAACAAACCTTCAATGGCCTCTTTAATCGCAGGTTTAGTAGCTGTATCAGCAACCTTGAAAACAACCTGATTGTGCTCACTAGCACCAGTTGATTTTTCAGTGATTACTGGAGCGACGATTACGTCATATAATTCTGCTTGTCTCATTTAAAACGAGCCTCCAAAGCTTCGACGGCAGCTTTAGTCAAAACAAGCTTATCGCGGCGAAGAATGTCATAAACATTGATGCCTTGAACTGGAAGTACATCAACTTCAGGAATGTTACTTGCAGCACGGCCAAAACTTTCATTCACTTCAGCACCATCAACAACCAAAGCTTTATTAAGTCCAAGCTTTGCAAACTGAGCAATCAAGGTTTTTGTTTTGCCATCAGCAGAGTTTGTGTCTTCAATAACAATAAGCTCATCTGCTTTTGCTTTTGCTGAAAGAGCATGACGAAGACCAAGTGCTCTAAATTTCTTTGTTAAATCGTGCGCGTGACTACGTGGTGTTGGACCAAAAGATTTCGCACCACCGCGAAAGATATTAACTTTTTTATTGCCATGACGTGCGCCGCCAGAACCTTTTTGTTTAACAAATTTCTTTGTTGTACCACGAACATCAGAACGACCTAATGTAGCGTGTGTTCCAGCTTGGCGTTTTGCCAATTGATAACGTACACAGCGATGCAAAATGTCTGAACGTGGATCAAGACCGAAAATCTTGTCATCTAAATCAACAGAGCCAACAGACTTGTCATCAAGAGTTTTAATATCAAGTTTCATGACTTACGCTTCCTTCTCTTCTGAAGCCAAAGCCTCGTCAGATTTCGCTTCTTGAGCTGATCCACCAACTGGTGCTTTAAAGCTACCAGGTGTTGGAACACCTTCAGGAAGAGCTTTCTTCACTGCATCATTAACAAGAACCCATCCGCCTTTTGAGCCAGGAACTGCGCCTTTGACCATCAAAAGCCCACGCTCAGAATCAACTTTAACGATTTTAAGGTTTTGAGTAGTCACTTGAGTAGAACCCATGTGACCAGCCATTTTCTTACCCTTAAAAACTTTACCAGGATCCTGACATTGACCAGTTGAACCGTGCGATCTGTGAGAAATCGAAACACCGTGAGTAGCTCTAAGACCACCAAAGTTGTGACGCTTCATCGCACCAGCAAAACCTTTACCAATAGAAGTACCGGTAATGTCTACATACTGATCAGCTAAAAAGTGATCCGCTGTAAGTTCACTACCAACTTCAATAAGGTTTTCAGGGCTCACCCGAAATTCAACCAAACGATGTTTTGGCTCAACCTTAGCAACTGCAAAATGTCCGCGTTGAGCGCTAGTAGTGTTTTTCACTTTTGCTCTGCCGCTACCAATTTGTAGTGCACAATATCCGTTTTTGTCTTCTGTTCGCTGGGCGACAACTTGACAACTATCAAGTTTCAAAACAGTCACAGGAATATGATCGCCTGCTTCTGTAAATACCCTGGTCATTCCGACCTTTTGCGCTATGACACCTGACCGCATTGGTCCCGTCCTTAAGTTCTAAATCTACATTTTATTGCGTATTCAAATTCAACAATCATTGAATTTCAGGAACACGCTTTCTTGTGCGAATTCTTTATAAAAGATCTTTCGATCTTTTTAGAACACGCGCTAAAGCTTAATTTCAACATCCACGCCAGCGGCGAGATCTAGCTTCATCAATGCATCCACTGTTTGCGGCGTTGGATCAACAATGTCGATCAAACGCTTATGTGTACGCATTTCAAATTGCTCACGTGATTTCTTATTAACGTGCGGCGAGCGATTGACCGTGTATTTCTCAATCCGCGTCGGTAAGGGTATCGGACCACGAACATCAGCGCCTGTACGCTTTGCAGTATTCACGATCTCCTTGGTCGACACATCGAGGATACGATGATCGAAAGCCTTGAGACGTATTCTAATATTTTGGCTTTGCATCGAAGCACACCTTAAAGAATGAAAGCGGCGCCTCCGCAACGAAGTACGAAGACGCCGAAATTACAATTAAACGTTATTCAATGATTGAAGCGACAACGCCTGAACCAACTGTCCGGCCACCTTCACGGATAGCGAAACGTAGTTTCTCTTCCATGGCGATTGGCACGATAAGCTCAACGTTAATCTCAACATTATCACCAGGCATCACCATTTCAGTACCTTCAGGTAATGTCACAACACCGGTTACGTCAGTTGTACGGAAGTAGAACTGTGGACGATAGTTTGTGAAGAATGGTGTGTGGCGGCCACCTTCATCTTTTGTCAAGATGTAAGCTTCTGCCTTAAATTTTGTGTGTGGGTTAATTGAACCAGGAGCACAAAGTACCTGACCGCGTTCAACTTCCTCACGTTTTGTACCACGAAGAAGAACACCAACGTTATCGCCAGCTTCACCTTGGTCAAGAAGTTTACGAAACATCTCAACACCTGTACATGTCGTCACTTGAGTATCTTTAATACCCATAATTTCAATTTCGTCACCTACGTGAACAATACCACGTTCAACACGGCCCGTTACCACAGTACCGCGACCAGAAATTGAGAACACGTCTTCAATTGGCATTAGGAACGGTTGATCTTTTGGACGATCAGGTGTTGGGATATGCTCATCAACAGCGGCCATAAGTTCAAGAATAGCTTCTTTACCAATTTTATCATCTGATTTTTCAATCGCAGCAAGAGCAGAACCCTTAACGATTGGAATATCGTCACCGTCGAAGCCATATTCTGTAAGAAGTTCACGAATTTCCATTTCAACAAGCTCAAGAAGCTCTTCATCGTCAACTTGGTCAACTTTGTTCATGAAAACAACAAGTGCTGGCACACCAACCTGGCGAGCAAGAAGAATGTGTTCGCGTGTCTGAGGCATAGGTCCGTCAGCAGCGTTCACAACCAGGATACCACCATCCATTTGAGCAGCACCAGTGATCATGTTCTTCACATAGTCAGCGTGACCTGGACAGTCAACGTGAGCATAGTGACGGTTTTCAGTTTCATACTCAACGTGAGCAGTTGAAATTGTAATACCACGTTCACGCTCTTCAGGAGCATTATCAATATCTGCATAGCTTTTCGCTTCGCCACCCATAGCTTCAGCAAGTACCATAGTAATCGCAGCTGTAAGTGTTGTTTTACCATGGTCAACGTGACCAATAGTTCCGATATTCACGTGAGGTTTATTACGCTCAAATTTTTCCTTGGCCATCTTGGCTCTCCATCTTTCAGTCTACTGTGTTTTCAAAATGTGTTTTTAAAACACGTTTTAACCAAACTTCAAAAATTCAAAAAACTAATTTCATTAGTCACAAACGTTTAAGCAAATTTAGCTTGAACTTCTTCAGCCACCGCTTGCGGCACTTGTGAATAATGATCAAATTGCATCGTGAACTGTGCACGACCCTGGCTTTGCGAACGAAGGGTATTCACATAACCAAACATATTGGCTAGCGGTACCATTGCATTCACCACGAGTGCATTGCCACGTTGTTCTTGGCCTTGCACTTGTCCGCGACGACTATTCAAGTCACCCATAATGCCACCCACATACTCCTCAGGAGACACAACTTCAACCTTCATGATTGGCTCAAGAAGCTTAGGACCAGCTTGTTTAGAACCTTCACGGAACCCAGCACGACCAGCGATTTCAAATGCCATCACAGAACTATCCACATCGTGGTATGCACCATCAGTCAGCGTTACTTTCACATCAAGCAGCGGGAAACCAGCTAAAATACCGCCATCCATCACTGATTTAATGCCTTTTTCAACACCAGGGATATATTCTTTTGGCACATTACCGCCAACAACTTTACTAATAAATTCAAAACCTGAATTTGGCTCTCCTGGTTCAATAGTCATTTTAATACGAGCAAATTGACCAGAACCACCTGATTGTTTCTTATGTGTGTAATCAACATCAGCTGATTGAGTAATAGTTTCGCGATAAGCAACCTGAGGTTGACCAATATTCGCTTCAACACCAAACTCACGTTTCATGCGATCAACAAGAATATCAAGGTGAAGTTCACCCATACCCTTCAAGATAGTTTGACCAGATTCTTCATCAGAAGAAACACGGAATGAAGGATCTTCTTGAGCCAAACGGTTAAGCGCAATACCAAGTTTTTCTTGGTCACCCTTAGACTTAGGCTCAACAGCAATCTCAATAACTGGATCAGGGAATTCCATACGCTCCAGAATAACTGGGTGAGTTGGAATACAAAGAGTGTCACCAGTAGTCACATCTTTAAGTCCTGCAATCGCAACAATATCACCAGCATAAGCTTCTTTGATATCTTCGCGATCGTTTGAGTGCATCAACAACATACGGCCAATACGCTCTTTTTTATCTTTAACTGAGTTAATCAGCGTCATGCCTGATTCAACTTTACCAGAATAGATCCGCGCAAATGTTAGCGAGCCAACAAATGGGTCATTCATGATTTTAAAAGCTAGCATTGAAAGCGGCTCATCATCAGAAGCAACACGTACTGTTTCTTCTTCTGTCTTCACGTCAATACCCTTAATTGAAGGAATATCAACTGGAGACGGCAAATAAGCAACAACAGCATCAAGTAGAGGCTGAACACCCTTATTCTTAAAAGCTGTACCACAAAGGATAGGGTGAAAATCAATATTGATGGTACCCTTACGGATCAGCTCAACAATCTTTTCTTCACTAGGCTCATTACCTTCAAGGTAAGCTTCCATAGCTTCTTCATCTAACTCAACAAGAGTTTCGATCATAGCTTCGCGGTATTCAGCAGCCTTATCAGCCAAATCAGCTGGGATTTCATCAATGCGGAATTTCGCACCAAGTGATTCTTCTTCCCAGATAATTGAATTCATTTTAACTAGATCAATTACACCTTCAAATTCGCTCTCAGAACCGATTGGCAGTTGAATTGGAAGAGTTTTCGCACCAAGGCGCTCTTTTACCATTTCAACTGAATTATAAAAATCAGCACCAAGCTTATCCATCTTATTAACAAAGATCATGCGAGGCACATTGTAACGCTCAGCTTGACGCCAAACAGTCTCAGTTTGCGGCTCAACACCAGCATTCGCATCAAGAAGAGCTACAGCACCGTCAAGCACACGCAATGAGCGCTCAACTTCAATCGTGAAATCCACGTGACCAGGCGTATCAATAATATTCAGACGCTTATCATTCCAGAAACAAGTCGTCGCAGCTGAAGTAATTGTAATACCGCGCTCCTGCTCTTGCTCCATCCAGTCCATTGTTGCTGCACCATCATGAACTTCACCAATTTTATGGCTTTTTCCTGTGTAGTACAAAACACGCTCTGTCGTCGTCGTCTTACCAGCATCGATGTGAGCCATGATACCGAAATTGCGATAGTCTTTAATGTCGTATTCGCGGGCCATTTGACCGGTTCCTCAAAATTGAAACAAAAAATTTCAAAAAAATAAATTCTAATTCTCTAGCAACGCCAGAGCACTTACCAACGATAGTGTGAAAATGCACGGTTAGCTTCAGCCATCCGGTGCGTGTCTTCACGCTTCTTAACAGCAGAACCACGATTGTTTGCCGCATCCATCAATTCACCAGACAGACGCTCAACCATTGTATTCTCATTACGGCCACGTGCAGCTGCAATCAACCAGCGAATAGCAAGCGCTTTTTTGCGTTCTGTGCGAACTTCAACAGGCACCTGATACGTCGCACCACCAACACGGCGAGAGCGAACTTCAATAGCAGGACTAACATTCTCTAAAGCCTGATGAAACAATTCAACAGGGTCAGTCTTAGCTTTATCCTCAACACGATCCAAAGCGCCATATACAATGCGCTCAGCGGCTGACTTCTTGCCATCCTTCATAATGCTGTTCATAAATTTCGTTAAGACAACATCACCGAACTTCGGATCAGGAATGATATCTCTTTTTTCTGCTCTGTGGCGGCGTGACATGCTGCTCTCCCAACCAATAACCTAAACAGGTCAATAAACTTAAATAAATATTCGTAAAAACTTAAAACAAGCAACCAGATGGCTTACTTCGGACGCTTTGCACCATACTTCGAACGACGTTGCTTTCTGTCTGCAACACCTTGAGTATCAAGCACACCGCGTAAGATGTGATAACGAACACCTGGTAAATCTTTCACACGACCACCACGAATAAGAACAACTGAGTGCTCTTGCAGGTTGTGTCCAACACCAGGAATATAGCTTGTCACCTCAAAGCCATTTGACAAACGCACACGAGCTACTTTTCGCATCGCTGAGTTAGGCTTTTTAGGAGTAGTTGTATAAACACGAGTACATACGCCGCGCTTTTGAGGACAAGCCTCCATCGCTGGCACTTTATTTCTTTTAACCTGCGGTTTCCGCGGTTTTCTAACAAGCTGTTGTATTGTAGGCATTTGCTACATCCAAAGTTTAGCGCCTTACCAAACTCGCTCATCCAATAGAGCGGGCCCATATAAGGCGATTTATGATCCTTAAACACCAAAATCGAGTTGAGCCCCAATTGGCAATATTCACGCATATGCGAGAATACCAATAGGCTCAACATCAAAACATCAGAGGATCATTAACGGTCAAAATGACCTATAAGGATCATGGGTCTCTCATGTAGTTCTTGGTTTCAAACATCAGTGTTTAAGCGTTTAAGTCTCCGACTATTAATTAAATAGCTGCGAATTTAAGAGCATCCGCTGGCGACATTTATTCACTTACGACCTGTTGTGAGTTGGCCGAAACATATATAGCCTTTGGCCTCACGTCAACACCTAACGACATGGAAATGTCATTTTTTTTAATTTCACTGTTTCCACAACTCAAATCACCGGTCTTCACACGTTCAATAACTCACCAATTTTAAGATTAATTAATCAGGATTTATGAAAAAATGGCACACATAACCATAATAACCAGTGGCACAAGAGGAGACGTAGAACCCTTCATAAACTTCGCCATTTCCCTGAAAAACTTAGGCTTTACAGTACGCTTAGCAGCCCCTATCGACTTTAAAGAGTGGATATTATCTCATAACTTAGAATATGCCAAAATCGGCTTAGAACCTATTAAAACCTTACTAGAAGCCACTCAACAACAAGATATGCTCAATTTCAATCTTTTTAAAATGAGAAAAATACTCACCTTTTTCAAAAAGCACATAAGAGACGTGTTAATCACAACTCTCCCTCATGTCGCCGATGCCACAGACCTGATTATTTCTCACGTCTCCTTACCAGCCAGCTCAGATTTAGCTGAGGCCAAAGACGTACCATTAATTTTTGTTTCAACCGTCCCATTGGCCCCAACAAAACTCCACCCAAACATTATGATGCCTCAAAAATTCGGGCTCTTATCTGGGCGATTCTATAACAAATTAACCCATCTTCCTGTGCGATTCTCTCGTGTCTTTTATTCAGCTATTTATAAAGAACTGAGAAAAAAATTAAATCTCCCTTCAAACTCCATGTTCACACACTCTTTCAAAAAGGCTGGAACCCCTGTTCCACTTCTACATATCTATAGTTCTAGCCTTCATCCAAGACCAGATGATTGGCCAGAAAATGCTCAAATCATCGGATTTTCTTTTAATGACTATGAAAGTCAAGACTGGGAGCCACCCCTCGAACTGATCGAGTTTTTAGAAAAAGGCCCCCCTCCAATATATATCGGCTTCGGGAGCATGATCCCAAGAGACGAAAAAGAACTCACGAACATCATTTGTAAAGCCGTTGAAAAGGCCAATGTCCGAGCACTAATTTCAAAAGGATGGGCAAACCTTACACCTAATTCCAAGTCTGAAAACATTTTACCAATTGGCCCGATGCCACATCATAGCTTGTTTCCACACTGCAAAGCAGTTGTTCATCACGGCGGTGCCGGTACAACAGCTGCAGGCCTTAGAGCAGCTTGCCCAACATTAATCTGTCCATTTGGCTTTGATCAACCTTTCTGGGGGCGTGTGATATATGACCGGGGATTAGGACCAGAACCCATCAACTTGAAAGACCTCACTGTTGAAAATCTGGCAACAGGCCTAAATCTCCTTAACACATCAACAGAATATAAAAACAATGCTAACCGCATCGCTCTAAAACTCAATCAAGAAGATGCCTTTACAAACTTGATGCCCTACATTGAAAGGGCACTTAATCAAACCCAAAAACAAAAAATCCAGGTTGAATAAATCAACCTGGATTTAAAAGACTTAAGAACTGTGAAACCAGTTTATTTACGCAACATCTCAGTTTCGATGATAATCTCAACTTCATCACTTGTTGCAGGAACATAGAGCCCCATTCCAAAGTCACTACGCTTAATCACAGTCTTGCCGGAAAACGCAACAACATAAGTACCCTTCATCTTAGGGTTAAACTTAGCCAAAGGGTGTTCTTTATCTGCAACCAGTTTCAAATCAAGATTAACAGGCTTTGTTTTCCCCTTGATTGTTAAGTTGCCAGACACTCTAAAATTATTGCCTGTTACTTTCTTTACTTTCGTACTAACAAAAGTTGCCTTCGGATATTTAGCACTATTGAAAAAATCTTTATCTTGTAGATGTTTATTAAAAACATCTACTCCTGTATCCAAGCTCTTCACATCAATAACAACATTTATCGAACTCTTCTCAGGAACCTTACGGTCAATCTTTAAAGTACCATCAACTTTGTTAAACCCAGCATAAGCGCGAGATAGCCCTAAATGACGATATGAAAAAATAACTTCAGTATGTTTCGTATCAAATTTATAAGTTTGACTTTCTGCCAAAACAGGTTGTGCAGAAAAGCCTAAAAGCAGGGTTGCAAGTGCGAGGAATTTTTTCATTTTTTTCTCCGTATAACATCAAAAATATAGAATTACATAAAGTGCTAAGAGCATTTAACTGATGCAATTAATTTGAGTAAAGCTCTAGCGTTTCTTTAAGGCACGAATATGGACCTTGAGCTGAACTTCATCAGACAAATCATCAGTCGAAGCCCATTCCCCCTGACCAATTTTGTAAGCCAATCGGCTAATACTGGTCTCTCCATTGGCCTGAATAACCGCAGGAATAGACTTGTCACGATCCTCAAGCTGAATGGTTAGTTTCAAAACTGTCGGATGGGTTATATCCTTTATTTGCAAATCTCCACTGACTTCATAAACATCAGAACCAAGGGACTTAAACTGTTTCGATCGAAACAGTGCCTTAGGAAATTCACTCGCATCAAACCAAGCTGAACTTGCCAAGGTTTGCTCTACTAGTAAATTACTCAAAGAGATTGAAGTGACATCAATCTCAATTTCAACAACTGATTTATCTAACGCTTCAGGATTAAAAAACAACTGTTTTAATTTGTATTCTTTAAAAGCACCTGTGGTCTTGGCACCTTTTTGTTTCGCTGTAAATTCTAAAAGACTAACCTTCTGATCAACAACCCAACCGCCTTCAGAACCAGTCTCTTCAGAGACACCCCCCTTAGTAATCCCCTCAGTACCTTTGATCTCTGAGGAAATCTTCGTCTTTTCTGAAGCTGAAAAATCTGAATAAGTAACATAAAATCCCAGCCCACCTAAGAGCGTGCAAGCAATCAAAGTTTTATGCAAAAGGTGTGGTTTCATCTTTTGTAAAACAGGATCTTTAAAAAACACATGATGAAGCACAACAGCTGCTACATGCCCTCCAACCAAAAGCGCAAGAAACAAAGCCAACAGCTCATGAACTTCGGCCAATTGTTTAGAAAGCGCTTCATCTTTCCCAAGTAAATCAGGGACTGGTAAAATTTCTAAAATTACAATTTGAAAACCCGCTGTGGAGCTTCGAAGCCAACCAACCAAAGGCAATAAAATGAGAACAGCATAGAGCAAAAAATGCCCGAGCTGAGCACCAAAATGAATAATTACTGGGACCTGAGGAGAAGAATGCTTCGGCACTTTTGTCATAAAACGCCAACAAAGTCGCAAAACAACCAAAGCTAAAATGAACAAACCAAGCCACTTATGCCACGCATAAAAGTTGAGCTTATCTTTAGAAAGCTCCAGCCCCTCCATCGTCCAACCTAAAGCAAACGCTATAAAAATTAGAGCGGCAATAAACCAATGAAACTGCCGTGCCATCCAATTATAAGAAGAAGCACTACCAGATACTTCACACTTAGCATTTAAGTTAGACGTCACAATAAGTCTCCATTAAAAAACTTCAAAACGATTATCTTATAACTAAAAATCACAATTCATAGTTTCATACGTATAGCAGCGACCTTATCCGTCTAACATGACAAAAAAAAGCCGCCTCAAAAGAAGCGGCTTTTAACATGTTTTTTTAAGAGTACCCTATTCTGCAGCTGTAGGATCACTAGCAGGTGCATCCGGAACAATCACATCTTCAGCTGGCTCATCATCAATGATCGGGCTGTCAACATCCATACCAGAATTACGCTCTTTCAAAATAAGTTCATCACGCATAGTTGAAACTTTGCGTAGCTTGCTGAGCATAGCTCCCGTACCAGCCGGAATAAGTCGTCCAACAATAACGTTTTCTTTCAAGCCTTCCAGCGTATCAGATTTACCAGCAACCGCAGCTTCAGTTAGAACGCGCGTTGTTTCCTGGAATGACGCCGCTGAGATAAAGCTCTTCGTCTGCAAACTAGCTTTGGTAATACCAAGCAATACAGGACTACCTTTAGCTGGTTGACGACCATCAGCTTCAGCAGCCGCATTATTATCATGGAAATCAAAGCGATCAATGTGCTCACCCTTAAGCATTGATGTTTCACCAGGGTGTTCAACTTCAATTTTCTGCAACATCTGACGAACAATAACTTCAATATGCTTATCGTTAATCGGCACACCTTGCAGACGATACACATCTTGAATTTCATTCACGAGGTAAGTCGCTAGTTCTTCAACACCCTTAATTGCCAGGATATCATGCGGAGCTGGGTGACCATCGAGGAGATATTCACCTTTTTCAATCCGGTCGCCTTCTTGAACAGAAAGATGCTTACCTTTTTGAATAAGATATTCAACTTGATCTTCATCTTCATTGTCAGGAACAATAGCAATCCGGCGCTTATTTTTATAATCACGACCAAATTCAACAGTACCTGTAATCTCAGCAATAATCGCATGATCTTTAGGACGGCGTGCTTCAAACAATTCAGCAACACGCGGTAGACCACCCGTGATATCTTTCGTTTTCGCACTTTCCAAAGGAATACGAGCAAGAACGTCACCAGCTTTCACCTTCGCACCCGGATCAACAGAAAGCACAGCCTCAACAGAAAGGATCGATCGAGCCTCACCGCCACGCTTGGTTTCTTTAATTTCACCTTTTGCATCAGTAACAATAATCGCAGGCTTCAAGTTCTCACCGCGCGGGCTAGAACGCCAATCGATAATCACACGGTTCGCAATACCAGTTGCTTCATCAAATTGTTCGTCAACAGAAATGCCATCTGTCAAATCTTCAAATGTCGCGGTACCATCAACCTCACAAAGGATAGGACGGGTATAAGGATCCCATTCAGCAATACGCATACCGCGTTTCACCTTATCTCCTTCATCAACTTTCAAATGCGCACCTTGCAAGATTTTATGTGTCGCAAGTTCTTTTCCATCCGGATCAAGAATAACAAGAACCAAATTCCGAGCCATAGCAACAAGGCGGCCCTGACTATCTTTCGCAATATTTTTGTTCTTAAAGCTTACAGTGCCGTCATAGCTTGCTTCAACAAAGGAGCTGTCAACAACCTGCGCTGTACCACCAATGTGGAACGTCCGCATCGTAAGCTGAGTACCAGGCTCACCAATTGATTGCGCCGCAATAACACCAACTGCTTCACCAAGGTTCACAGGTGTACCGCGAGCCAAATCACGTCCATAACATGTAGCACAACAACCATTTCGGGTTTCACATGTCAAAACAGATCTAATCTGAATTTCCTGAACAGATGAATTATCTAACGCGACTGCATCAGCCTCATCAATTAGCTTACCAGCTTCAAGAATGACTTTACCGCTTTCAGGATCAACAACTTGATCTGCTACAGTCCGGCCTAACGCACGCGTGCCTAACGATACAATAATCTCACCAGAATCCACCGCAGCAGAAACCGCAATTGATTTATCAGTTCCACAATCTAGCTCATTAATGATGCTATCTTGCGCCACATCAACGAGACGACGTGTTAGATAACCAGAGTTCGCCGTTTTAAGAGCCGTATCAGCAAGACCTTTCCGCGCACCGTGAGTGGAGTTAAAATACTCAAGAACGGTCAAACCTTCTTTAAAGTTTGATGTAATCGGTGTTTCAATAATGTCACCAGAAGGTTTCGCCATCAATCCGCGCATACCAGCAAGCTGTTTCATCTGTTGGGGTGAACCACGCGCGCCAGAATGCGCCATCATGTAAACAGAGTTGGTTGGAATAGTCCGACCAGTTTCATCATCAATATGCACCGCAGAAATACGGTCCATCATTTCAGCCGCAACTTTGTCAGTACACTTCGCCCAAGCATCAACAACCTTGTTGTATTTCTCGCCGCGCGTAATCAAACCATCATTATATTGTTGCTCATACTCACGAGCTAGGTCAGATGTATCATCAACGATCTTCGCTTTGGTATCAGGAATAACCATGTCATCCTTACCAAACGAAATACCAGCAAGACACGCATGCTTAAATCCGGTTTGCATAATACGGTCACAGAAAATAACGGATTCTTTCTGGCCACAATTCCGGTAAACCGCGTCAATCATGCCAGAAATTTCTTTCTTGGTGAGCATGCGGTTAATAATCTCAAAAGAAACACCAGGTTTCTTCGGCAACAATTCACCAAGGATCATACGGCCAGGCGTTGTGTCATAAACAGTGCTAACTTCTTCGCCAGCATCATCAATTGACTTATAACGACCTTTAATTTTCGTATGCAGTGTCACAACACCATTATCAAGCGCATGACGAATTTCAGCAACAGAGCCGAACATCATACCTTCACCAGGCTCTTTATCATAAATAAGCGAGAGATAATAAAGACCAAGCACAATATCCTGAGACGGCACGATAATCGGCGCACCGTTCGCAGGGTGAAGAACGTTGTTTGTTGACATCATCAACACACGCGCTTCAAGCTGCGCTTCAAGTGAAAGCGGCACGTGCACCGCCATTTGGTCACCGTCAAAGTCAGCGTTAAACGCCGCACAAACAAGTGGGTGCAGCTGAATAGCTTTACCTTCAACAAGCACCGGTTCAAACGCTTGAATACCAAGACGGTGCAACGTAGGCGCACGGTTTAGCATCACTGGATGTTCGCGAATAACTTCATCCAGAATATCCCAAACTTCCGGCTTTTGCTTTTCAACAAGC
The DNA here is from genome assembly GCA_040367435.1 of Hyphomicrobiales bacterium 4NK60-0047b. Taxonomy (NCBI): domain Bacteria; kingdom Pseudomonadati; phylum Pseudomonadota; class Alphaproteobacteria; order Hyphomicrobiales; species Hyphomicrobiales bacterium 4NK60-0047b. Next base: position 517,610 of record BAABWY010000001.1, read on the forward strand.
TTCTTGGCTTGTTTCACAGTTGAAGCATAACCCTTCGCATCAAGACGAGAATAAATAAACGGCTTGAACAGCTCCAACGCCATCTTCTTAGGAAGACCACACTGGTGCAGTTTCATTTCCGGACCAACTACGATCACAGAACGTCCTGAATAGTCAACACGTTTACCAAGCAAGTTCTGACGGAAGCGTCCTTGCTTACCTTTAAGCATATCAGAAAGTGATTTTAGAGGACGCTTATTGGCGCCAGTAATCACACGGCCACGACGACCATTGTCGAATAGCGCATCAACAGATTCTTGTAGCATCCGCTTTTCGTTGCGAATGATAATATCAGGCGCACGTAATTCAATCAGACGCTTAAGACGGTTATTCCGGTTGATCACACGGCGATAAAGATCGTTCAAATCAGATGTCGCAAACCGGCCACCATCTAGTGGCACAAGCGGGCGAAGTTCTGGCGGGATCACAGGCACAACAGTGAGGATCATCCACTCAGGACGGTTACCAGATGTGATAAACGCTTCAACAACTTTCAAACGTTTAGCAAGTTTTTTAGGCTTCAGCTCGGTAGTCGCTTCAGCAATTTCCTGACGCAATTGATCGCGAATAGTTGGTAGGTCAAGACCCATCAAAATTTCACGAATAGCTTCCGCACCAATACCAGCTGTAAAGGCATCATCACCATATTCTTCTTGAGCATCCATATACTCTTCTTCAGAAAGCAATTGGCCTTCCTGGAACGGAGTAATACCGGCCTCAATAACGATATAGCTTTCAAAATAAAGAACCCGCTCAAGATCCTTCAATGTCATATCAAGAAGCTGACCAATACGCGATGGCAATGATTTCAAGAACCAAATATGAGCAACGGGTGCAGCCAGTTCAATGTGGCCCATGCGCTCACGGCGCACTTTCGTCAAGGTAACCTCAACGCCGCACTTCTCACAGATAACGCCCTTATACTTCATCCGCTTATATTTGCCGCAAAGACATTCATAGTCTTTTACAGGACCAAAAATCCGCGCGCAAAATAAACCATCACGCTCAGGTTTGAACGTTCTATAATTAATAGTCTCTGGTTTTTTAATCTCACCAAAAGACCAAGAATGAATTTCTTCAGGGCTCGCAATCGAAATCCGAATTTGATCGAATGTAGATTGAGGCGTCTGAGGATTAAAGAGATTGACGGCGTCGTGGTTCATCCCGGTTCTCCATTTAGAAAGAGCTTCCTCTTTCAGTCTTGCGTCATTGAGTTGTTTCAATAACGCATTAATTAAATATCTAATTCAAAAGCAGTTTGTTAAGAGGAGCGATATTGCTCCTCTTAATCATTTACTCAGCTGCATCACTCTGCAGCATCAGCATCAGCACCTGCTTCAGGTTTCGTTAATTGTTCTTTTTGCTCTGAAAGGCGATCAAAAGTCACATCAACAGCTGGCTCAACATCTTTGAACTGTTCAAGCTCAACATTAAGACCAAGTGCCCGCATCTCTTTAATCAACACGTTAAAGCTTTCAGGAATGCCAGCTTCAAAAGCGTCATCACCGCGAACAATCGCTTCATAAACTTTTGTCCGGCCAGCAACGTCATCCGACTTAACAGTCAGCATTTCCTGCAATGTGTAAGCAGCACCATAAGCTTCAAGTGCCCACACTTCCATCTCACCAAAACGCTGACCACCAAATTGAGCTTTACCGCCCAATGGTTGCTGCGTAACAAGACTGTATGGACCAATTGAACGAGCGTGAATTTTGTCGTCCACCAAGTGGTGAAGTTTCAAGAGATACTTGTAACCAACGGTCACTTTCCGGTCGAAAGGTTCACCAGTACGGCCATCATGCAACGTCACCTGACCAGAAGCATCTAGTCCAGCACGTTCCAAGAGCTCAACAATATCCGGTTCATGCGCACCATCAAAAACAGGCGTCGCAATCGGCACACCGTTTCGTAGGTTGAAACCAAGCTCAAAAAGATCATCTTCAGAGTAATCATCAACGATGTCACCATCGCCATAAACCTTCTCGACGGCCTCTTTAACCGGCGTGATATCTTTTTCAATACGATAAGCTTCCATCGCATCATCAATCACTCGGCCAAGACCACGGCACGCCCACCCCATATGGGTTTCTAAGATCTGTCCAACATTCATACGTGATGGCACACCAAGCGGGTTCAGTACGATATCAACCGGCGTTCCATCTTCAAGATACGGCATATCTTCTTGTGGAACGATCTGTGAAATCACACCCTTGTTACCATGACGACCAGCCATCTTATCACCAGGTTGAAGCTTCCGCTTCACAGCAACGAAGACTTTAACCATCTTCATCACTCCAGGTGGCAACTCGTCACCGCGCTGTAGTTTATCAACCTTGTCAACAAAACGTTGCTCAAGTAGCTTCTTAGCTTCTTCATATTGCTTTTGAATGGCTTCAACTTCAGCCATGGCTTTTTCGTTCTTAAGCGCGATTTCCCACCACTGCGAACGAGGAATACCATCAAGAGCTTCTTCAGAAACTTTAGAACCTTTACGAAGATCCTGCACACCTTGGATAACTTCTTTGCCCATAAGAGCATCTCTCAAACGGCCATAAACGTTCCGGTCAAGAATTTGCATCTCGTCATCGCGGTCTTTCGCCAAGCGTTCAATCTCTTCACGCTCAATCGCCATTGCCCGCTCGTCTTTTTCAATACCATGACGGTTGAAAACACGAACTTCAACAACAGTACCAACAACACCAGGAGACAATTTCAAAGAGGTGTCACGAACATCAGAAGCTTTTTCACCAAAGATCGCCCGAAGAAGTTTTTCTTCAGGTGTCATTGGGCTCTCACCTTTAGGTGTAATCTTACCAACAAGAATATCACCAGGTTTCACCTCAGCACCAATATAAACAATACCAGCTTCGTCGAGGTTTTTCAGAGCTTCTTCTGAGATATTTGGAATATCACGCGTAATCTCTTCTGGGCCAAGCTTGGTGTCACGTGCCATCACTTCAAATTCTTCAATATGAATTGAAGTGAACACGTCATCACGCTTAATGCGCTCAGAAATAAGGATTGAATCCTCAAAGTTGTAACCGTTCCACGGCATAAACGCCACTAGAACGTTTTTACCCAAAGCCAAATCACCAAGATCAGTTGATGGACCATCAGCAATGATGTCACCAGCCTTAACAGTATCGTTTACCTTCACCAATGGGCGTTGGTTGATACATGTATTTTGGTTTGAGCGTTGGAATTTACGCATATTGTAAATATCAACACCAGGCTTCGATGGATCTTGCTCTTCGGTTGCACGAATAACAATCCGCGTACCGTCAATTTGGTCAACAATACCTGTCCGGCGAGCGGCAATCGCCGCGCCACTATCACGCGCAACAACTTCTTCCATACCGGTTCCAACAAAAGGAGCCTCAGGCTTCAGTAGTGGCACCGCTTGGCGCTGCATGTTTGATCCCATAAGAGCGCGGTTCGCGTCATCATTTTCAAGGAATGGAATAAGCGCCGCCGCAACAGACACAAGCTGTTTCGGAGACACGTCAACAAAGTCCACTTTTTCGTTTGGAACCATCAACGCATCGCCGCCATGACGACAGTTAATCATATCTTCTGCAAACTTACCTTCATCAGTTAAAGGCACAGACGCTTGCGCAACATAGTGGCGAGTTTCTTCCATCGCTGAAAGATAAATAACTTCGCCGCTAACCTTGCCATCAATCACTTTTCTATAAGGGCTTTCAATAAAGCCATACTTATTCACCCGCGCATAAGTTGCCAGAGAGTTGATCAGACCAATGTTTGGTCCCTCTGGTGTTTCAATCGGGCAAATCCGACCATAGTGAGTTGGGTGCACGTCACGAACTTCAAAGCCTGCACGCTCACGTGTCAAACCACCTGGTCCAAGCGCAGACAAGCGGCGCTTGTGAGTGATTTCAGAAAGCGGATTTGTTTGGTCCATAAATTGTGACAATTGACTTGAGCCAAAAAATTCACGAACAGCCGCTGCCGCTGGTTTCGCATTGATCAAATCTTGCGGCATAACAGTGTCAATATCAACAGAGCTCATGCGCTCTTTAATTGCCCGCTCCATACGAAGCAAACCAACACGATATTGATTTTCCATCAATTCACCAACAGAGCGAACCCGGCGGTTACCAAGGTGATCAATATCATCGATTTCACCTTTACCATCACGAAGATCAACCAGCGTCTTCATCACACCAATGATGTCTTCTTTGCGCAATGTGCGAACAGTATCTTCACATTCAAGCTGAAGACGAATGTTCATTTTCACACGGCCAACCGCAGAAAGATCATAACGCTCAGAATCAAAGAACAAACCATTGAATACAGCTTCTGCCGCTTCCACAGTAGGTGGCTCACCTGGGCGCATCACACGATAAATATCAATAAGCGCTTCTTCGCGGTTATTCGCCTTATCAACCATCAAAGTGTTGCGCATAAATGCACCAGTATTCACATGATCAATATCAAGAATAGGTAATTCTTTCAGGCCAAATTCTTTTAGCTTCTCAAGAAGCTCAGCATCGAGCTCTGCACCAGCTTCAGCAATAATTTCACCGGTTTCCATATTCACAACTTCTTCAGCTAAGTAGTGTGTGAATAGCTCTTCGTCAGTATATAATAGACGCTTCAAACCTTCTTCAGAAAGCTTCTTAGCTTGACGAGCCGTTACTTTTTTACCAGCTTCAATTGCGACTTCACCAGTTTTCGCATTGATCAAATCAGCTTGTGGTTTTACACCTTTAAAGCGCTCAGGAACAAACTCCGTGCTCCAGCCTTCTTTCTCCATTTTATAGAAAATTTTATCATAAAACAGCTCAAGAATTTCTTCATCATCATGACCAAGCGCATAGAGAAGCGCAGTCGCTGGTAGTTTCCGGCGACGGTCAATACGAACATGCACAATATCTTTGGCATCAAATTCAAAATCAAGCCATGAACCACGATAAGGAATGATTCTTGCGGCAAACAACAACTTACCTGAAGAGTGAGTCTTACCACGGTCATGATCAAAGAACACACCAGGCGATCTATGCATCTGAGAAACAATAACCCGCTCAGTACCGTTCACAACGAACGTTGCGTTATCGGTCATGAAAGGAATGTCGCCCATGTAGACGTCTTGTTCTTTGATGTCTTTAACTGATTTCGCACCAGTTTCTTCGTTGACATCAAAAACAATCAAACGCAACGTCACTTTAAGCGGCGCAGCGTATGTCATGTCACGTTGTTGACACTCTTCAACGTCATATTTAGGTTTTTCAAATTCAAACGCAACGAACTCTAAAGTCGCGCGCTCAGAAAAGTCAGTAATTGGAAACACTGATGTGAAAACAGATTGCAGCCCCTCATCAGCGCGGCCTCCCTCTGGCACATCCACCATTAGAAATTCATCATATGATCTTTTTTGAACTTCGATGAGATTGGGCATTTCCGCAACTTCTGCGATAGACCCAAATTTCTTTCTTATGCGCTTGCGACCGGTGAACGTCTTAGCCATATCAGCTCCTCTGGTGCTTAGATACTGAAAAAGCCTCTGCCCTTTTAAAGGAGATGCTCATTTCAATTTGTCATTTATGTAAAGCGTCGAAATTTTTATATTTCGTTATAATTTTGAACCGCTTATCAAATCTGTCTTAAAAAAACCTATTGAATAAATGGTCTTTAAAATAAAGAGTCTTTCGAACAAATAGTCTTTTGAATAAATGCTCTTTACGTCTGTTCGCTGATAAATACAATCAACCAATAGTTAAAAAATGAGGGAGCAAGACGCTCCCTCATTTAATAAATTACTTAAGTTCAACTGTTGCACCAGCTGCTTCAAGCTTAGCTTTAAGCTCATCAGCTTCAGCTTTGCTGCAAGCTTCTTTAACAGCTTTAGGAGCACCTTCAACAAGCTCTTTAGCTTCTTTCAAGCCAAGACCTGTGATTGCACGTACTTCTTTAATGACGTTAATTTTCTTGTCGCCAGCAGAAGCTAGAACAACATCAAATTCAGTCTTTTCTTCAGCAGCGCCGCCAGCGTCGCCGCCCGCAGCTGCAACAGCTACAGGAGCAGCAGCAGAAACGCCCCACTCTTCTTCAAGACGTTTTGCAAGATCAGCAGCTTCCATTACTGTAAGACCTGAAAGCTCAGTTACTAGTTTATCTAAATCAGCCATTTTATTTTCCTATAAGTATCGATTTGTTTAATTTGCTTGGAACTCGTAAAGCTCTATTCGCTTGCAGCTTTTGCTGCCATCACCCGCGCCAGTTGTCCACCTGGTGCGTTTAGAACTCGTGCAACATTGCCGGCTGGTGCTTGGAACAAGCCAACAAGTTTGCCTCTTAGTTCATCAAGTGATGGTAATGCTGCCAGAGAATTCACGCCTGCTTGATCCAGAATAGTTGCACCCATAGCCCCGCCCAGAAGAACGAGCTTGTCGTTTTCCTTAGCGAACTTGGCTGCAATTTTTGGCGCACTAACTGGGTCTTCAGAGGTCATAATACAAGTAGGACCACTGAATAAATCAGCTAAATCTTCTGCGTCTGTATCTTTAAGCGCGAGCTTAACGAGCCGGTTCTTCGCCACTTGCATAGACCCACCAACTTCACGAAGCTGACTGCGAAGCGCAGTCATATCGGAAACAGTGAGACCTGCATAGTGGGCCACAACGATCACACCAGTATCACCCAGTTTTTCGTTAAGTGCGGCTACGAGCTCTTCTTTTTGTGCTCTTTCCACCAGCTCACTCCATATTTGCAAAGGCCATCTCTCTTTTAGAGTGATGAACTTCTTTGCGGCTTACCATTTGCCGCTGCTTCACCTCAAGCATGTGCGCTCGAAACTAAACAACGACGCTCACTTGCCTGCCCAGCATCCACTTGCCATTAAAACAAACAGACACCAATAGAAGTCCAAACCGATTAGAAATGGCAATAAACACCAACTTCTTAAAATCTGTTCAACTCCCGTCTATGCAGGCCATATGCTTAAATCTTTAAATCAGATCATCTGAAAAGCTTCCAAACAACACCAATTTTAAGACACCTGCAGTCTTGGACAGGACAAAACTCAAAAAGAAAGTTTCCTTCTTGAGCCTTCTCCCTATGAAAAATTCAACCTTCAGCTCAACGCTTTAAGACAAACTCTTCATAGTTCACTCTTTTAAGGAGCAACACGCCCCTTAAAAGAAATAAAATTCAGCCTCTCCTTTAAGAAGAAGCTGAAGTAATCTCAACTTTCACGCCAGGCCCCATGGTCGATGACAGAGCAATTTGCTTTAAGAAAGTACCTTTAGCACCAGTTGGCTTAGCTTTTGTCACAGAGCTAACAAAAGCACGTACATTTTCAGCAATATCAGCTTCGCTAAAACTTGCTTTACCTATACCAGCATGAATAACACCAGCTTTTTCAACGCGAAATTCAACAGCACCGCCCTTAGCGCTCTTCACAGCCTCACCAACATTTGGCGTCACTGTTCCAACTTTAGGGTTAGGCATCATGCCACGCGGACCAAGCACTTTACCAAGACGACCAACAAGTGGCATCATGTCCGGCGTCGCAATACAACGATCAAAATCGATATTGCCTTTTAAAACTTCTTCAAGAAGGTCCTCAGCGCCAACAACATCCGCACCTGCAGCTTTCGCCTCATCAGCTTTCGCATCGCGCGCAAACACACCAACACGAACTGTCCGGCCAGAACCTTTAGGTAGCTCACATACGCCGCGAACCATTTGGTCAGCATGGCGAGGGTCAACACCCAAATTCATAGCAATTTCAACAGTTTCATCAAATTTAGCCGTTGCAGTTTCTTTTAAAAGCTTCACAGCTTCTTCAAGGCTATAGTGCTTTGTGCGATCAATTTTCGCATAGCTTTCTTTATATTTTTTACCGTGCGCCATAATATTAACCCTTCACTTCCAAGCCCATAGAACGAGCAGAACCCGCAATAATCTTAGCAGCCTGATCAATATCATTCGCATTCAGGTCAACCATTTTCTTTTCTGCAATCTCGCGAACTTGCGCCATAGTTACAGAACCGGCTACAGCACGTCCTGGCTCACCACCACCTTTTTTAAGCTTCGCAGCTTTCTTCAAGAAGAAAGACGCCGGCGGCGTTTTCATCTCAAATGTAAAAGACTTATCGTTGAAAACAGTAATACTCACTGGAATAGGAGACCCAGGCTCTGCATCACCAGATGCCGCATTAAACGCCTTACAAAATTCCATAATATTAATACCACGTTGACCCAAAGCTGGACCGATAGGTGGTGAAGGATTAGCCTGACCAGCAGGCACTTGCAGCTTTAAATAGCCTTCAATCTTTTTTGCCATTTTACTTCCCTTAAAAGACCTTCTCAAAAGGCCAATCTAAAATTAAAAATATCCCAAAACTAACCAAGGACATAATTTAAGGTGACGTGGTACAAATTTAACCAGCCGGCAAAGCCAGCAAACTCTTCCACATCGTTTCAACAATCAAGCGTCGACTTTTTTCTTAACTTGATTGAATTCCAACTCAACCGGGGTCGCCCGACCAAAAATCTCAACAGCAGCCTTCATACGTTGGCGCTCATCATCAACTTCTTCAATTTGCCCATGAAAGCCTTCAAACGGCCCATCAAGAACAGTAACTTCCTCACCAACCTCATAAATGATTGTTGAACGAGGACGATCAACCCCCTCTTTAACCTGATGAAGAATAGCTTGCGCTTCTTTCTCAGAAATAGGAATCGGCTTACTCTCAGACCCTAAAAAGCCTGTCACCTTCGGCGTGTCCTTGATAAGATGATACGCCTCATCGGTCATATCCATCTTCACCAGCACATAGCCTGGAAAAAACTTACGCTCAGACGCAACCTTACGACCACGACGCACTTCAATAACCTCTTCGGTCGGAACCAGAATCTCATCAAACTGATCCTCAAGACCTTCACTCACAGAACGCTCGCGAATAGCCTCAGCTACCTTCTTCTCAAAATTAGAATATGCGTGAACAATATACCATCTCTTCGCCATAAACGTCACCAAACCCTGAATATCAAACCAAAATTACGCCAAAGTTACATCAAAAACTATGACTGGCCTGAGCCGATTAATAACTGCACCAGCACATTCAAAACCTGATCCGCTGCAAAGAAAAAGATTGCCGCCATGACAACCAGTATTAAAACCATGATTGTCGTAACCACAGTTTCCTTTTGTGTCGGCCAAGTGACTTTAGACACCTCAGCACGAACTTCTTGAATAAACTCAAATGGGTTTGCCATTAATCCAAATTCCTCATGATGCCGCAATCGCGGGACATCACATTCTTATATCTCTGTAACAAACAGCCTGCCGCCTAATTCCACCCAGCTCCCCAGAAACAGTCAACACCACACCCAAAAGAAAAACTTTCAAACCAAAAGCAAAACCTTCAAAAATGGCAGGAGTGGAGGGACTCGAACCCACAACCCCCGGTTTTGGAGACCGGTGCTCTAGCCAATTGAGCTACACTCCTAAACCCTTGCTACACAAAAATAAAAACCGCATAGCATAAATTACGCCCAACCCCTTCAACTCATACAAGTTAAAAAACAAAACCGAGCATAAAAAAGAGACCCCACCAACCGCGTTCTCACGATTAATGCAGCCTATATTCCTGGAAATGAAGATTAGTACGACATATTATTGACAAGTTCAATAAAAAAAGACGACTTTTTTAATCTTTTTTCAACGGACGTGCAATAGAGCAAAATCACCCGTTAATTCAATCACCTTAAAACTTACCCCAAAAATTCAATTTTTTCAATTGAAACACACCAAAACCGGTCAACATCAAAGGGGAGAAACAAAAATGGAGCGGGTGAAGGGAATCGAACCCTCATCTTTAGCTTGGAAGGCTATTGCTCTACCATTGAGCTACACCCGCTTGAATTAAGAGATTACATCAAAACAAACAAAATTGTCTTCTAGAAAATCCCTATGGTAGGTAAAACATAACACCAAACAACTAAGAAAGGCGCTAGCGCCTGGTGGAGGGGGATGGATTCGAACCAACGTACTCCGAAGAGATCAGATTTACAGTCTGACGCCTTTAACCACTCGGCCACCCCTCCGCTCAACACTGACTAAATATAGTCAACAAGCGATAGCGTCTGTATATGGAAATTATCGGAGCACCTGTCAACCTGAAATTTGCCAGATTTGTAATTTTCCGATAGCAAATATCAAATGATCACAGTATTTTTAATTTTAACAGGGATTTTGCGCCTCCTTTTACCACATTTATGATCAGCACCTGGCCAAACGGCACCATAAACCAAGGTTTATGAAAAAACCACGAGCCCAAAATTAATAGAAAGTTAGCCCCTCACAATGAGCCAAAACAAAAAACGGCCTACAAATAATAAATCTCGAAAGCACGGCCAGAAAAACAAACACGGCAAAAGCACCAATGAGAGGTTTAATATCAGCATTACCGAAGCACCTATTTGGGGCATACATGCTGTTTCGGCGGCTTTAAACAACCCAAGGCGCAAAATTAAAAAATTACACCTCACCCAAAATGCAGCCCAGCGCATAAGTGAAAGCCTAAACGCACCCTTGCCCCCTTATGAAGAAGCGTCACCAAAAGACATTACAAAAATCCTGGGCCCAGACCCAGTGCATCAAGGTGCTTTACTAATCGCCTCTCCTCTTGACGAGACTCAATTAAACGACCTTAAGGGTAACGATTGCATTGCTATACTAGACCAGGTAACAGACCCTCATAACGTAGGTGCAATTCTACGCTCTGCGGCCGCCTTTAATGTCTCTAGCCTCATCATGACAGCTAGAAACAGCCCTCCCCTTTCAGGAACTCTCGCCAAAACAGCTTCTGGCGGACTTGAAAGCGTGAACATCATATTAGTCAGCAATCTATCCCAAGCCCTAGATAAAATCGGCGACCTCGGTTACATGCGCATCGGCTTCGACGGGCAAGGTGAAACAACCATGGAACAAGAAAAAAGAAGCGAAGGTGAAGCAATCGCACTAATATTGGGCGCTGAAGAAAAAGGCATGCGCCGCTTAACAAAAGAACACTGCGATAAAATTTGCAAAATCAATGCTAGTGGGGCCTTCGCCAGCCTCAATGTTTCAAACGCAGCCGCAATCGCATTTCATCACTTTCAAGCACGTGCCTCTAAACAGCCCAACGAATAAACTCCAGCAATAATACCGCACAAAAAAATAGATCTCGATAAGATTTTATCGAGATCTATTTAAACATCAAAATTTTAAGCTTTATAAGCCCAACTTACCAACGTCTAAGATGACGTCTAAAATGACGACGAAGATGTCTGTTACGATAAAAACGCTTCAAACGATAATGACGACGTTTGTAATGGGGACGATAATAGCCATAATGACGATAGCGGTAAGGTTTATAGCGATAATGACGATGGCTATAATGACGATGGCGATAGCCATAGTGCCGCCCAAAACGCAAACGGAACCGACGATGACCACGTCTATAGCTCCGGCGATAACGGTACCCAACCTTAGCAACCGGTGCTTTATCAGCAATAGTTGCTCTATGATCCACTGTCTTTGGTGCAGAAGCTAAACCGCCAGCACTAGCCGAACCGATCAAGCCAAATATGCTTAATGCTAATACTGAAACAAAAGCAATAAGCTTCATACGTACGCGAGTTAAAAATACAATCATATGCATCACTCCTTCATAGCCTTAATTAGCTATATAGTCTGATTAACTAAACCATCATGCCACAAATGGTTAATAAATGTTAATCAATTCCTAGTGACTATAAAATTGAAAGTCAAGAACAGACCATAGAGTTTGTTTATAATGCCCTTCAAATCACAACCAAAAAACCTTCGAATAGCTTAAAAACATTAGGTTTATGCGTTTAAATCGGCAAAACCATAAGTAGAGAGATAGTTTTCAACAAGCACAGTGCGATTGCCTGTGGGCCGGTTTCTAGTGGGAAAACTGAAGCCCCCTAAAAAAGTCAATCTGAAACGTAAAAAACTGCGCGGCTACCGCGCCGGTTGCTGGTGGGCAACCTGAAGGCGCACTAAAGAGTGGCAACTTGAAGCAAAAAAAAGCTGCACGAAATTAATCGAGCAGCTTTTTTAATAGGGAAATAAGAAAGATATTATCTGCCGATCCATTAGGAATGGAGGGGGGGAGATCAGCAGATAATTTAAATTCTACCAGTGGTTATGGTGACGACGACTACGGCGCCAGTTGCGCCGGTGATGCTTGCGCTTACGGTAACAACGATATGGATCACCATATCTATCGTAACAAGTCCGATAGCGGCCATAACGATGGCGTGAACGATGCTTGTAATAATGCCCATGAGCATGCGCCCGGCGGCCTTCACTAGCTATAATGGCAAGAGCTGCAGCTCCAAGAATGGCCCCAGCAACAATTCGACCGCCTTTACCAGCTTGAGCTTGTTTAACTTGTACTGTTGTAACCCCAACAGTAGTTACTGTGAAAGCCAACATCAAAGTTGCAGCTAAGGTAGCTACCTTATTCGTTAAATGCGTCATAGAAACCTCCCGAGTTTCTGATAAGTCTTTGCTAAGACCAATATGTGTTAAAAATTCATGCGATCCATAAATGTTCGATTGGGGGAATTACCAAACAGTCTTGATCCTGTAAAAACACATTACATTTTCAAACCTGAATGCAACCTGAACGCAATATTTTGACAAGAAAATATAAAAAAAACCCGCAAACCGTGAGTTTTGCGGGTTTTTATAAAAATAGACCAAATATCTTATGATTTAACGATATTTGCCCTTTTCACCACGTTTTGCTCTCCGGCATGGGGTAGATTCAATACTACATTTCCAACCTTCAGCGCCTTTTTTACAATTTACCTTTTTATTTTTCGATAAACGCCAATGGCCCCATTCAGACCCATATTCAAAAACTGTGAAACTCGCCCAGCTTTCAATAGCATCTTTAAAAGCTTGCCGCTTGGACCTAAACACATTACTTGAGCCATAATGTAAATGATCTCCTTGGCAATAAAGCGCCATACGCCCTTTTCGACCAGCTTCAGCATCAGAAATCGTTAGAAAAGTTACTGCGATGAATAAGACAGGAAAAAGAATTGCGAAAATACGCATCGTAAACTCCAAATGTTAGCCCGTTAGTTATTTAACAATATTCCAGAATTTGTATCATTTAAATACTATTGAATTGTTAAAAGCATTTAATATGCCAAACCTTTAATCTAAATCAAAAAGCCTGTTTAAAAATTAATGTTAAAATTTTTCATTTTAGGGGTAGATTGTATTATTTTTTTGGGTTAGAAGGCTTTCTTCAACAGTGATTAATGCAAAACATTAAATACTGTCTCCTCATGAAATATATCATATTTCATTTATGGGCCGGCTTAGCTCAGTTGGTAGAGCGGCTGATTTGTAATCAGTAGGTCGGGAGTTCGAATCTCTCAGCCGGCACCATTTTTCATAATGTATTTCAGTTGCTTAAATAAGAAGTAAAGTTATTAACTACCACAAAAAGTAACTGAACAGCTCTACCTCAGAAGAAGGTATAACTTTGAGCCTAAAAGCAAACCCAACACTAATTATACAAAATACCAACCACTGACTTTAGATTAGTTAAATTCATAATAAACTAGGCTAAACACTCATTGAATTGGCTTACCTATTCTTTCAATTCCCAATAGCTGTGGCCATTTTTCTTTTTCGGCGTCATATTAACTCGATTTTTCGCACGTTTTCCAGTGGTGAATATAGCCGCCAGATCGTCTAAAATTGATTTGGCACCAGCTATATAAGAATGACCAAGTAAACTACTATCAATACTAGAAACATCTACTGTCTCAATGCCAGGCACGACAACCAATCCATTGCCAGCATCTCCTGCACGTGGTCTGTTGCCATGGAATAATTCGGAACCTAACAAGGCATTATCGTTTGATGAAGCATATAGAGTAATGTTTTTAAAATTTTGAGTTATCTCAGGTACAATATTGCCTATGAATACACTTGCATCAATATCCGGTGCTGCCAAAATAATTTCCTTAATTTTAGTTTTTGCCTCTGGAGTTTCTTTTGCCACACCAGAGATAACTTTTGCCAAAGCACGGTTACCCATACTATGGGCGATGATGTAAACATGATCCGCTTTAGATGTTTTTAAGAAATCATTGAGAAATTGTTTTAGGTGAGGTTCTGTCCATTGTATATCGACTTCGTCAGAAGTATAGCCCCATGTTGCTCCTTTTGATGGCCAACTATAAAACACCGGAGTGCCTTTAAACTTTAGATCAAATGACATTTGGGCAGTCCGTCGAGCGGCATCTTCAAAAGTAACGTTATAACCATGGATGAAAATGAAGGCTTCTTTGACGTCCGATGACGAAATTTCTTCCCGCAGCATTTTAAAATAATTGTCTTTGTTATGTTTTTTTATTTCCAACAGCACAACATGATTGGCAGGATCTTCATTCCATTCAAATTTAAAAATGCTTGGTTCCTCAATAACACCAGGTTTGTGACGGTCGCCACCTGGAATGGAAACTTTGGCAACACCAAATTCGAGATATGATCCATTAACTAATTGTGACTGTTCATTGCCATAGCGTTTCTTTGGGATTGAAATACTTGTATTCTTACGGTCAGTTGCATAGAACACTGAGACAATACCGTATCCATCATTTTTAGAGTTTAATAAATCTCTTTCTTTTATGGTGGGAAGCTCTTTTCCTACCATCACATCATTTTTCGTTCTGTGTTTAATTGCTCCGGCACGTTTTTTAAAAAATGTAGAGAGTTTATTCCTCCCCTTTTTTTCATAAACAATTGCAAGTAGATCTAAAGCAAAGGCAACATCAGGATGATCTGGATCAATTTGCTCTGCAATAGAAAGAGCTAATTTAAAAGCTATTTCTGCATTTTTAAAATCTTTAAGGCTAAAATATATTAGACCAACATTATTTATGGCTTTGGCATACTTGGCATGGCCTACACCATACTCTGTCTTAGTACCATCAGCATATTGCTTGGCTAAAGGGAGTGCTTCTGCAAATTTATTTTCCTCAAAAAGCTTAGAGTATTTATCTTTTAGTAATTGTAATTTATTCTCTTGCGCCCCCACAAAATTACAAGTGATAATTAACAAAAAAATAGTAGTTATAATCACACTAAACAAGTTACGCATAATCATCCCCCATTAAAAAACTAACTTTAGCACTTTAATAATTATCCAATTGAAATTGATGACAAGTTTTGCTGAATTAATATTGCATTTACAGTAAATTTATCAAATCCTTAGTGATCTTTTTAATTCTTAAAATCCGATGGATTACAGAAATGTTTTGGATCTAAAGAACGGTCATATTTATTAAAAAACTATCTAAATTTTACGCGATTATTTTCTACTACTTGAATATTGTCTTCCTTTAGTTCACTAACAGCTTTCTTATAAAGAGCCGGCCCCTCAACACCTCTTCTCCAAATATCACCAGCCCTTGAGAACTCAAGAAAAGAAAGATTCTTTCCCTCTAATGTAAAAACGATATCTCTGTATGCCCTTTTATTGTACGGTAACGAAACTCTCTCTTTGGTTGTAGTATCCACAAAAACCATAGATTCGAAATCTTTTGAAATATAAGCAATATTTTTCCCATCAGGTGAGATACTAAATCCATTTGTGAAAGCTATAGAGTCGTTAATTGTGTCAAGTTCACCTGTTTGCAATTCAAATAACCGAATACTTTTTTTAGTAGCAATACCTACATATTTATTATCGTCACTAAACGTTAGTGAATGACCAATTATTTCACTGTTGAGGTCTATACCCTTAGACCACAGTTTCTTTTTAGTTTCTAAGTCATATGCCTCAATAAACAATTTCCAGCTGTGCCTGTTTTTCAAATCATTCTCATTAAAATATAGAGTTTTATAAGTAGCAAATATAACATTTTTTTCGTCATTACTTATTGAGGCTGTAATGTGGGATTGAATATTAATGCTTTTTGCAATATCGATGTGAAAAGACTCGACTTTATTCGTCCATATTGGTTTGCCACTTTTAACATCATAAATGCTTACTGGACCAATTACGCTTGAGACAACGGCATATTTCCCCGATGAAGACAACTCTAATTTCGGTACACCTGCAGCCTTATTTGAGGAGCCAGGTACTTTGTTTAGTTCCTTAATTTTTTTACCATCATTCGCATCCCATATAACCGGCCGAGCAGTACTCATATCCATAGCAATTACAAATCGCCCATCTCTTGAAAAACCGGGCTTTCCGTGAGAACCAGAAATTGTTCCGGATTTTTCCAGTGGCAACAATTCAGTTATTAAAGATCCATCTAAAATATTCCATAACTTCAAAGTTTCGTTTGATTTACTTGCCCCAAATTCGCTATATACTGGCACTGTTGCAACTCTTGAGCCGTCGTGACTGTAAGCAATATAAAAATTATCCAATATTGGTAATTGTAAGCTCCTAGATCTTACTGCCTTAAATAGTGATACATACGCTTTGTTATAATTTTTTATATCTTCTCTATCAAAATTTTTAGGCAACCCTTCTAAGGCTTTAGCTACAGCTTCTTTTCTTTTTCCTATTGCTAATAGGTCATTTGCCTCTTTAGCTTTAAGCTCGGAAGCTTTAATAGTTGAAATTGGATCAACGCTTCCATTTAAGAAGATTTGATTGGTCAGAGATGACCTTGACCAAGGGGTTTGAGACCAGTTAGTTTTTTCACCTACTTCTTTTGAGACGGCTGCTATAACTTTTTGGATTGGCCAACCTGTATGAAATACATTCTTTAAGAAAGCTTCAGTGAAGGGACTAAAATCACCCGCCCCATCAGATGCAGTAGCATTAGGTGATGTTGAAAAAACTATAAATAGTTCTTCCGAATTCAAAGCTGAATCAAGGTTTTTACTATTAGTTTTTGATTGTGAGCGCTCTGCTGAAATGCCTTTCATAGATCGTAAAACAAATTTTTCAGGCGCTAATCCAACTCGGCCTGTTATAGGCAATGGGTTATTTCGACATGCATCTAAAAAAACTAATAAAGATTTACTTGTTTTTCCAAAAATTTCAGTAAGTTTATCGAGAGAAACAAGCCCTTTTAAAGATTTATCAACTTTAATAATATCTGTAGCTACAATATAATTATTGTATTCAAATTGAACACCATGCCCAGAATAATAGAGTAAAGATAACTCGGAATTTTTCTGGGTCGCCCTATCTGCACAATCAGAAATAACTTGAGCAGACCCATCTATAACTACATAAACTTCAAAACCTAAGGTTTGTAAAAAATTTGAGATAGCTGCAGCATCATTTTTAGGATTAGGTAAAAACCAATCCTTCAATAGATAATTACTATTACCAATAACCAGGGCTATTCGTCGCTGAACTTTTCCATTTTGAACCAAATTTTTTTTAACAAAATCACTATTGGGTTGAAGAACTGAACATTTGCCGCTCTCAATGCCATTAAACCACTGTTGTTTTATAGCAATTTCTTTTGAATAAACTGAAGACGGTGTGAAAAAAATCAAAATTGTAAAGGTAAATATCCTAAAGCATAAATTCATTTACTTCTCCATTTTATTCGCAGCAATCACTACTTAATAATTTCATCTTACGTTATTTTTAAATTACAATATAAGTATATATAAAGTACGTATGGAATTTATAATAAATTTTGCTCAGTAAATATCAATGTAGTTTTTGTTAAAATCCTCTAGCTTTTCATGATCTATTTATTCATACTAGAATATGAAGGCCTCTTTTTCAGAACCAATAAAAATTAGCGACTGAATAACTGCCACTATATTATGTGACTATGGTTAAACTTATTTTATGTATGTTTTGGTAATTTCAGTAATTTCCAATTTAACTCTCCCTTTGGCAGGACTTATTTGTCCAACAAACTAATTTTACTTACATTAACCCATCAAATCTAGACAAGCTCTTCAACAAATTTGCCCCTTTGCCCCAACACATCTCTCATTGAACAAAAAAACAAACTCTATAAATTAGTTGCCAAATAGTACTGCGCAATTATATGCCGCAAACAATAGAGGTCATATGATTATAAACAAGCGCATCCTATCAATCATTCTATCTTGCTTATTTTTCTCACCCCCTCCATCCATCTTTTTTGCGACTGACCATAGAGCTCATGAGCACTCAACTGCGTTAGATATAGCTGTTCAGGTTGAAGTAAGCGTTGGTCACTTTGAAATAGAAGATAGCGATGATGATGAAATCTATACCCATCAATTTTCAGCGGCTTTTAAAATAAATTTTGATGGAGCTCACAACTCGACAATCAAAACCAACGATCGTAAATAAATGCCTCTTCGAAAATGTAGCAGCAATCTGCCAAAAAACTAAAATGTCCTACCTAACAACATAAAAGCCTCAATCATAAAATTGATTGAGGCTTTTATGTTTTGCACTGCAAGCAGTTACCATGCTAATTATAGAGCTCTTTCGAAAGACATAACTCTTCACCAAAGAAGTTATGATAGAGACACATAATTAAAAGGCAGTTCCATGTTAAACCTCTATTATGCCAAGGGAACAGCAGCCCTAGCGCCGCATATTCTCCTTGAAGAAATTGGCAAAGATTACGAAGCAACATTTGTTGATTTTACAAAAGCAGAACAAACCAGTCCTGAGTTTCTTAAGCTCAACCCAAAGGGACGTGTCCCAGCTCTCATCACACCAAAAGGAATACTCACAGAAACACCAACCATTTTAGCATACCTCGCAAATACAAATACTAATCTATCTTTAGCGCCAACTGATCCGTTTGAGTTCGCCACAGCTCAATCATTCAATGATTATGTAAACTCAACAGTTCATGTCATGCACGCTCATGGTAAACGCGGATTTCGCTGGGCAGATGACATAGCCGCTCAAGAAAGCATGAAAGCCAAGCTCACAGAAAACATGTCAGAATGCGCCAGGATTATAGAAACACATTATCTAACTGGCCCCTTTGTGCTGGGAGACAATTTCTCAATTTGCGATCCATATCTTTACTTGGTCACTAGATGGCTTATTGATGATGGCCTCACTCTTGATGCTTATCCGAAAATCATCCAGCACCGAGACCTAATGAACCAAAGAGCCTCCGTAACAACAGTGATAAAATTGCATAATTGAATAACCACAAGAACCTGGCCCACTAGCATCATTTCAATTTAGAATTGGGCCAGGTTCTTCATACTTATGCGAGCTTCTAACCAATGCCATTGTAAGCACTAACGCAATCATCCCAAAGCCAAAATCTGTAAAAGGACACATAAAGAGGAACAACTAGACCTCCCTCCTAAGTTCAATTACTTTATAATCATGGAAATTTTCTAATCTCAAGAAATGAGACAATAAAACCAAGGGAACAAGCATGGAAAAGATCATCAAAGAAATTGTAACTTTTCTCACCGAAGGTATTGCAATCACCCTCAAATTTCTTCAAATGGTCTGGACTTGGTCCTTCGGTCAAATCATAGAAATTTTTCAATCTAATTGGCAAGCACTTCCTGTTTGGAAAATCGTTATCCTTGTGCTCACGATCGGTATCGTTTCTTATTATCTATACACAGCTGCCAGACAAATCTGGAGCGCCACAGAAGATGTCTTCAAAGCCTTCGTAACCTTACTCAGCGCCTTTGTCAGTGTCCTGCCATACATCGTCATTTCTGGCCTTGCAGCCTTTGGCGGCGGCTATGTCATCCAAAACATAAATTTTTAACTAACTGTACCGCCAAAAACAATTAAAAGCCCCTCCAAATTTTAACATATAAAATTATGCAGCCTCAACACTTTCTAAAAAGCTGTTTATCTCATTTAATAATTCATCTGTATTTTCAGAGGCACCTTTAGCAGCGTCCAAAACTTCACCAGCAGAATTTTTTGTAACTGCAACAGTTTCTGCTAAATCATTCATATTCCCAGTTACAGTCCCTGTACCCTCAGCCGCTTTAAGCACACTTTGTGAAATTTCATTCGTTGCCATACCCTGCTCGCCAACAGAATTCTCAATAGCAGCAGTAAAGCTATTAACTTCACCCATAGTTTTGGTAATAGATTCTATAGAATGAACAGCTTCAGCAGTGGTTTCTTGAATAGCAGTAATATGAGTGCGTATCTCATCGGTTGCTTTAGAGGTCTGGGTCGACAGTTCATTAAATTGGAGACCGCCAACACCTGAGGGAAAAATTCCAATGGACCAAATGCAAGCTTTAAATTAACTTTCAAAATGGACCACTCAATGGGGGCCGATCAAATAGTCGCATAAGAAGCTTAAAACAAAAAAAATCACCTGCAGAGCAGGTGATTTTTAAATAGCTTCCAACTAAAAATTCTAAATTAAATATTATAAATATGGACACAATCTGCGCGGACCACCACCATTTGGCTGGTAAGTGCCATCGTCTGTAAAGGAAGTAAAGTCAGCCTCACAACGCGCCCAAGGATCACCACCTTGTTTCTTCTTTTTGCTATTCGCATTTTGCGGTTTATATGCGCCGGTACCTGGCCCATCGTCATATTTAGGATCTAAACGGTAAGAAGAACAGCCCTCTTCTTTTTCATGCGCATGCCAGAATTTACCCTTGAAAACTTTATGATAGTGGTTCTTACCACCTGTATGGCAATGAACCTTATGTACTTTTTTAGCTTTATATTTTTTCTTATACTTCTTTTTATAAGCCTTCTTCTTATAGACTTTCTTTTTCTTATAAACTTTTTTCTTGTGTTTCTTTTTTTTATTCGCCTTAGAAACTTCATTTAAAATAATCGCACCAGCCGCAACACCAATAGCAATACCGAGTATTTTTTTACCCTTATTTTTTGCCTGAGCTGACTGCATGCCAGCAGAAAGTGGTAGAAGAGCAAAAGTTAACAGTGCAACCATCACCCCTTTAAGTAACTTATCTCTCATCTCACAATCCTTCAAAAACCTAATCAAAACTTTACACTTAGAACTCATACAAATACAAAAAACACATTAATCTGCATCTTTGATCTGTCTCAGAGTAATCCAATAAACCTTAATGTACTTTAATCCAGCCTAAACCCAAATAACAAATTAAAGTTTCGTTATATTCATTCCATAGTGAATACAAACTGAATAAAACTACTAAATTTTAGGGATATTACAGTGGAATTAAGACAATCTCACGGTCACGAAATCAAAGATATAACAAAAATTCATCTAGAGGCTTTTAACGAGACAGAAGGTCCTATTGTCTCAGAATTAGCTAAAAACATACTCAATGATAAAACCGCCGAACCAAGACTATCCCTTGTCGCAGAAAAACAAAATGAGCTGCTCGGCCATGTCTTATTTACAAAGTTAGAGATTGAGACAGACAAATATAACTTAAATGCCAGAATTCTAGCCCCCTTAGCCGTGCGTCCCAAAGTGATGAAAACGGGCATTGGCAGCAAACTAGTTACAAAAGGCTGTGAGCAATTAAAAAATGACGGTGTAGAACTAATTTTCGTTTACGGTGACCCCAAATATTATTCACGCTTTGGTTTCAAACCAGCCAAACCACTAGGGCTCTTGCCCAGTCACCCTATTCCAAAAGAATATGAAGAAGCCTGGATGGTGATGAATCTGGCAAACAAGACGTTTCAAAAAATGAATTGCAAAGTCAAATGCTGCCAAGCACTTGATGATCCTAAATTTTGGTAGACATAAAACCAAACAATTTCTCTAACTACAAAGCCCTTGCCTACAAAGTCAAAGTCTCTGCCATATTACCTCCCATATATCGTACCTTTGTTGTCACCTAATTGTTGCTCTTCACAGCTATATATTGAATCAAAATAAAACCACACAAAATCTGTAACAGATAAAATTACAGATCGCTGATATCATTGGAGATTAAAAAAAGTCATGGAAAATACACCCGTGGAAAATTTAGAAGAACTTTCATTTGATGACTTTGACGAAACCATCTCTCCCCCACCAGCTGAGACAGAGTTTGAAAATATTATCGAAAAAGCCCTCACAAGAAGAGACCTCATGGGAGGCGTTATCTCCTTCGGTTTAGGTAATTTCCTTCTTGGCTCAACAGCCCTTTCAGCCAAAACACCTGACGCAATGAAGGAAAACGATCTCTTTGGGTTTACTCAAATTCCAACCAACACAAAAGATACGATCACAGTTCCAGAAGGGTTTGAATGGAAAACCATTATTAAATGGGGCGACCCTCTCTGGTCAGACACGCCTGAGTTCGATCATAAGACACTCGGAAATTCAAAAACCCAATCCCGCTCATTTGGAGACAATAATGACGGCATGTCTTTCTTCGCTCATGAAAACCACATGCTCCTTGCTGCAAACAATGAATACACAAACAAAAAATGGTTCTACCGCAACAGAGAAAGCGGCAAACCAGAAACTGACGATGACATCGCAAGAAACATGGCCGCCCATGGCATCTCTATTTTCGAAATCAAACAAGTTGATGATCAGTGGCAAATTATAAAAGACAGTCCCTTTAATCGCCGTATCACAGCAACAACAGAAATCGAAATCACAGGCCCAGCTGCCGGGCACGATCTCTTAAAAACATCTACTGACCAAGCTGGTCTCACTGCACTTGGCACCTGGAACAATTGCGGTAACGGTAAAACCCCTTGGGGCACATATCTAAGCTGCGAAGAAAATTTCAATGGCTATTTCACATCATCTGATAAAGAGTTTGAACTAAGCCCTCCATTAAAGAGATACGGCATTTCTAAAAAGGGCCGTGGTTATAATTGGGAACGTATCGATCAACGTTTCGACATATCAAAAGAACCAAACGAGCCAAACCGCCATGGCTACATTGTTGAAGTTGATCCGAAAGATCCTTCAAAGCCTATCAAAAAAAGAACAGCTCTTGGTCGTTTCAAACATGAAAACGCTGAAGTTGTCATCGCAAAAAATGGCAAGGTCGTTGTCTATATGGGCGATGATGAGCGCGGCGAATTCCTTTATAAGTTCGTCTCTGATGGTACTTATGAAGAAGGCAAATCAACATCTCAGCTCTTAAGCAAAGGCACACTATATGTTGCCAAATTCTATGATGACTTAAAAGGCTCTTGGTTACCACTCAACCCGGAAACAACAGGCATGGCATTAGCTGAAATTTGCATTCATACTCGCTTGGCAGCCTCAAAAGTGGGGGCAAC
This sequence comes from Hyphomicrobiales bacterium 4NK60-0047b, assembly GCA_040367435.1. Classification (NCBI taxonomy): domain Bacteria; kingdom Pseudomonadati; phylum Pseudomonadota; class Alphaproteobacteria; order Hyphomicrobiales; species Hyphomicrobiales bacterium 4NK60-0047b. The sequence continues at coordinate 540,829 of BAABWY010000001.1, forward strand.
AACCATGGACCGCCCTGAATGGGTTGCGGCAAGCCCAACAAAGGTTGAATGCTTCTGCGCTCTTACAAATAATAAAAACAGAGGGATGAAGCCAAACAAAGGCGGGGATGAAACTCCAGTTGAGGGACCAAACCCACGTGAAAAAAATGTTTACGGTCAAATTCTAAAATGGATCCCTGAAAAAGAAGACCATACATCAACCAACTTCACATGGTCTCTCTTTGCACTAGCCGGTAACCCAACTGTTCATGACAGAAATGCAGAAGACAAACAGGAAAAGCTAAAAGCTGGCTCTCCAAATATCAATGCAGGGAATATGTTCAACTCACCTGATGGCCTCGCCTTTGATAGCAAAGGCATGCTTTGGATCCAAACGGATGGAAAATATTCCAACAAAGGTGAGTTCGAGGGTATGGGTAATAATCAAATGCTCGTCGGCAATACCCAAACCGGAGAAATTCGCAGGTTTTTAGTCGGGCCTAAAGAATGTGAAGTCACAGGCATTTGTTGGTCAGAGGATAAAGCCACTCTATTTGTTGGAATCCAGCACCCAGGTGAAAAAGGGGGAAGTCACTTCCCTGATGGAGAAAATTTAGTCCCACGCTCTGCGATCATCTCAGTCCGCAAAAAGAATGGGAAAGCATTTGGTTAACTCAAAAAAATCATATTCATAACTCAGTTTCCAACATCATTAAAAAATAAATTTTGAAGGCCAGTAAATAAAAAGCATTTACTCGCCTTCAAAAAACAGCGAAAACTTAAACTTTAGTCGAATCGCTCCCCTCTTTCTCCAAGTAATAAAACTTTTGAAGACAATAATCAGTCCGTAAAACTGTTAAAACCTCTTAAAATCTCCTAAAAATGAGGAAATTCTAATATTTCTGAAGCAAAAATAAGAAAAACAGCAATATTAAAGTACAAATTGCCACATCTATTAATTCCTTATTTACCACAATCATTTTAATCTCCGTACTGAAGATTACTGCACGGATTGATGTTTAAGGGAATGAGAACATGGGCTTTATATCAAAACTGTCAATTGCACGTAGAATTCTAATTCTAAGCGTGATTCCAATCTTAGGATTAGCATTAGTGAGCGCTGAAGAACTCCACAAAATGTGGAATGCTAAAATTTCAGCTTATAATATCGTACAAGCAGTTGAACTAGCTCCGGCAAGCGCCAAATTAGTTCACCAATTGCAAACAGAGCGAAGTTATACAGCCGGATATATCAGTTCAAAAAAACAAAATTTCGGTAATTATATCGCCGGTTCAAGAAATAAGACAGATCTCGCAATTGAGACATTCCTTAAAAAGCTTCCCTATTCAGAAAAAAAACTAACCTATTATCACTTTAAAAAGCCTCTTAAAAAGATTAAAGCCTCACTTGCTAAGCTTCAATCTAAGAGAGAAGGCATGGATAGCTTAAAACTCTCAGTAACGGAAATGGACAAATTCTACACCCCGTTAATTGATAATCTGATCACCCTCACTGAAAGTTATGAAGAAGCTACAAATGATGCTGACATCATCCGCGAGCTCATCATTTACACATCTTTCCTTCGTGCTAAAGAGTTTGCTGCCTTAGAAAAATCAATGGGAACTTCAGGCTTTGTTGAAGGTAAGTTCCAAAAAGATATTTACAAGAACTTTGTTGGTGAAATTGCAAACCAAAGAGCAAATTTCGAAGCATTTAAGCACCACGCTAGCGTCGATAAAATTAATGATTTAGACAAAATCCTAAATAGCGCAGCGAGCCAACAGGTAAAAGAGTTTCGTAAAAAAGCACTAGATAATCCCTTTGGCGGATACATCACGGATATCTCTATACAGAATTGGTTTAAAATCACTTCTGACCGCATAAACCAACTAAAAGTGTTAGAAGATAAAATCACAAAAGAGTTGATGGACATCGCAATTGATCATTCCAACCATTCAACAACCATGTTTTGGACCTATGCAATCACTTTAATCGGGCTAATTTCTATCTCAATAGTTTTTGCTTATGTGATCTCTCAAACCATCAGTAAGCAGTTTAATAAACTAACTGAAGCCATGAAAGAGCTAGCACGTGCAAATACAAGCATCCGCATCCCTATGGAAAGCAGAACTGATAATCTAGGTGAAATGGCAAAGGCCCTTGCCGTTTTTAAAACCAATGCAATAGAGCGGGCCCGGTTAGAAAGAGAAGCCATTCTTGAAAATGAAAGAGAAGATCAAAAACAAGCCTACATCAGCACAATTCTAGATAATTTCGAAAAACTGGAAAATGGCATAAGAGCCTCTCTTGAAGAACAAACAAACTCAATGCAAAATTCAGCTGACACATTACACAGTGCCGCTCAATCAGCAGCAAGCAGCTCTGACGCAATGAAATCATCTTCAAATATTGCTTCCGAAAATGTAGAAACAGTCGCAGGAGCCACCTCAGAACTCTCGGCTTCGATGCAAGAAATTGCCATGCAAGTTCAAAAAGCAGATGACATCGTAAAGAAAACATCTGAAACAACAGAAACAACAAATGAAGACGTAAGATCACTTTCTGAAGCGGCTGATAAAATTGGTGACGTTGTTGGTCTTATCAGAGAAATTGCAGAACAAACCAACTTACTAGCCCTAAACGCAACCATTGAAGCCGCCAGAGCCGGCGATGCTGGTAAAGGCTTCGCGGTCGTTGCAGCTGAAGTCAAACAACTTTCAGAACAAACAGCACAAGCAACGGATGAAATCGCATCGCACATTTCAGCAGTTCAAACCTCATCACACGGTACTGTAAGTGCCATCAGTAATATTCTGAACCAGGTTCAGGAAATAAATGATGTAACGGTTACAATCGCATCAGCGGTCGAAGAGCAACAAGCAGCAACCTCATCAATTGCCAATTCAATCCAAGCCGCCTCAGAGCAAACAAATGAAGTGGCCAATAATGTTGAGCGGGTAAATCAATCTGTTGAGGATACAACTAGCCAAGCCAACCAAGTCCAGGAAGTCGCAACCACCCTCGGAAAAGTCACACAAGATCTATCAACAGCAGTTGATAACTTCCTCAATGATGTAAGCAAGGATGTGAAAGACCGTAGAAACAGCTTACGGGAAAAAATCAACAAAGTGTCAATGGTTGATATGAAAGGGGCAAGATTTAGCTTCGTCATTGAAAATGCGAGTGAAACAGGGGCTTACATTACAGGCGCTCACGCCATGAGCATAGGCAATGAATTCGCATTCATTCTCTCTGATGGTCGTTCAATTATTGCTAAAGTTGTCCGTAAAGACGACAATGGATATGGCGTTAAGTTCAAAGAGCCAGTTGAAAATATAAAATGGTTAGAAGAAGCAGCTTAATCACTCTAAACTTAAATGAGATCCCTAAGTTTTAGTTTGAGACAAGACACCAATCCCCTTCTCATTTATTTGAGGAGGGGATATTTTATTTGCAAATCAATCCCTATTAAAAAATTCATAAAATTTGATAGGCGTCATAAGATCATTTAAGTATAGTGCAAACTAGCAATTACAAACTTCTTCCTGCAACAGCCTAAGCCCGAGCACCCTAATGAGCACAGATTCAAATAATAAAAACCATGACGCAAAAACCAAATTAGTTCATTTAGGCAGAGACACCGAGAGCTCAAAGGGCTTTGTAAACCCACCGCTGTTTAAAGGTTCAACCGTTCTCTTCCCAACTGTTAAATCGCTTAAAGAAGGAGGCTATGGCTATTGGTATGGCCGAAAGGGAAGCCCAACTTACGAAACCCTGGAAAGCTCCTTAAACGAGCTAGAACATGCCGATGATACAATCCTAACGCCCTCAGGCCTGTCAGCCATAACAACCGCACTTTTGGCTCTTTTAAAAACAGGCGATCATCTTCTGGTAACAGATAGTGTTTATCAACCCACCCGAAATTTTTGCAACACCACGCTAAAAGCTTTGGGCATCAACACAACCTACTATGACCCACGCATCGGTTCAGAGATAGAAACACTCATTCAGGACAATACCAAAATCATTTTCCTTGAAAGTCCAGGGTCCCAATCATTCGAAATCCAAGACATCCCTGCTATCTGTGAGAAAGCCAAAAAAGCCAATATCAAAACAATAATAGACAACACCTGGGCAACACCGCTTTATCTCCAGCCACTAACAATGGACGTAGATGTTTCAATTCATTCCGGCACGAAATATTTCATCGGTCACGCCGATGCCATGATCGGCACTGTCAGCTCAAAAGGGGAGGCGGCAGAAAAAGTTCGTCAAATGGCTTACTCACTTGGCCTCTGCGCCGGGCCAGATGATGTGCAACTTGCCCTACGAGGGTTGCGCTCACTTGGAGTTAGGTTAGAACATCACCAAAAGGCCGCCATTGAGCTCGCCAGTTGGTTAGAAGCACAACCTGAATTTGAATGTGTCTTACACCCTGCCCTTCCCTCTCACCCAGATCATGATCTTTTCAAAAGAGATTTTAAAGGCAGCACAGGGCTTTTCACTGCCATCCTAAAACCAGCTGATCCCGCAAAAGTTGAAACCATGCTCAATGAACTAGAACTCTTTGCCATGGGATGGTCATGGGGTGGGTTCGAAAGCCTCGCGCTTCCATTCGATCCAAGCTCATACAGGACAGCCACGTCTTGGAATTATGAAGGCCAAGCCCTGCGCTTCCATGTCGGCAATGAAAGCATGGACGACCTAAAAGCAGATTTAACAGCCGGCCTTAAACGGCTGAAATAAACCAAACATATCTTATTTCGGCATAAGTGCTGTGATATCAGCTGACTTCGTGCAAACAGTAATGCGTGGCTCAAATGTTTGAGACAGTTTTAAACTACCATCATTGTCACGTATCGTCACATTGGCAGAAGCTTTAGCAATTTCGCTTAAATCACCCTTAGCACCTAACTCAGCCAAATCTTGTTTCTTGATAACATAAGAAACAGCACTAGCTTTCACAGCTTGACGAACAAGAAAATAACGATTGCCTGGCTTAACCCCAACATTGGTCTTAATCCACTTAACAACATTACCCTCAACTTCATCATCAATATCATCAGCGCGAATATCTTTAACGGTAACATTCACAGATAAAGTCTTTTTCTTTTTAGCCGATCCAGAAAGGCTTAAATTAGGCACAGCCTTTTTAAGCAATGCTGCAGAGGCCTGAGCATTCGTCTTTTGCGTATCCGAAATTTCATAGTCCGAAATTTTAATATCTCTGCGCAAATGATCTTTTACAATCGTATGACCACTTAAGTCTTTAACACTGTAATAAACACCATTTTGATCACGTCGATAAACAGCGCCAACCGGATATAAATCATTTGAATTTATCGGGCAATCATAACCCTTTGGCAGCTGACTAATCGAGCCTGTTACCAATTGGTCTGCAAGATTATTGGAAGAGCATGAAGCAAGGCCTGTTAAAAACAAGCCCCCTATTAGCACAGCAATAAGGCGCACTCCGCGCAAAGACATATTAATTTTCATCTCACCAACCTCCCAAAGTTGGCGTAATTGAAAACTTATTATGAGGCGCTGTCAACTAACCGCAAGAAAAGCAAGGATTTATAAGGGGAAAACTCAAAAGATGATAAAAAGATAAGGCTAAACGCAAAAAAGCCAGCAGTCTCGTCAGAATGCTGGCTTTTTTAAAAATAAATTATGCAGCTTTTTTAAGAGCTTTTTTAGCTTTTTTCAGCTTTGACTCTTGCTTAACAATTTTCTTCTTAACTGCTTTAATGTCTTTTTTGATAGATTTTACTTTTTTAGATGCCATCGGATCTAACTCCATTAATTTAAAGATTTAACACAAATGAATGGAAAAACAGGCTCAAAAAATTATTTCGATTTCTTTTTATGATCCGCAACGAAGCGCTTCATAAATTTTCGAATTTCCCTTGCTGCACTGCTTTCCAAATCCTCACACAACTCAACGAATTGGTCCCTGTCAGCACGATTAATCCGAATAACCAACTGGCTATCTTTAGGATTTTTTTTCTTTCGCACTTTTTTTTCTGACATAAAAACATCCGATCCATGCTAGCTATGTTTTGGATATTCAATGTATATACATTGCATGTGCTAACGACAAGTTAAAATTTGAAGCCTGTGTATATTTAAAAGCAAAAGATATCGGCCAGCTATCAAAGTTTGAATTATTAGAGCGTTCCACTTTAAAGTGGATATCGGTTTTAGAAAAAACAAACGTCATAATAAAACACTAAAGCATTCAATTGAAATCACCCAAAAGAGGAATGCACCAGTGAATGATATTTCAATTGATAAAGAAGTAAAGGCCGTTCAAAAACAAACCGCTTTTATAATTTTGGAGGGTCTACGGCCAGCTTACCATTTAAATCTTCAAGATAGAGCTGATAAAGGACCGGTTCAAAAATCGAATTCACCTTGTTCAGACGAGGCGAAGAAATATCTTTACCAAAAACCTGAGCAGCACGAAAAACATCATCCGTTAAATATCTCGTATCCGATACAATTGATCCTGGCTGAGAAGAGGCATCCTTTTCCGCCATGTGAAAGCCCCAAATGCCAAAAGCAGGAATAGCAATGTTGTAACTCACCCGTTCTTCAAAAACCGCGTCTAATGTGTCCCCAACAGACCAATAGGTTTTACGCGCAAAAAACGGAGACGAAGATTGAGACACAAGCACCCCGCCCTCAGCCATGCGCCGTTTCACCATCGTATAAAACTCAACCGAATAAAGCTTCGAAATGGCCTCATTATGCGGGTCAGGAAAATCAAGAATAACCCGATCATAAAGACGGCCCGCCTTCTTAATAAAAACAAAGCCATCAACATTATGAATAGAAACACGCTTATCAGCCAGGCTATCTTGATTTAATCGTTTTAAGGGAGCAAAGGATTGCCCAAGCTTCGTCATCGCCGGATCAATATCAACTAGGTCAATATGCTCAATAGAAGGATGCTTTAAAAGCTCACGAACTGCCAACCCGTCACCACCACCCATAACAAGAACTGATTTAGCAGGCCCCTTATAGCTCATAACAGGATGAATAAGGGCCTCATGATAACGGTGCTCGTCTGTGCCTGAAAATTGAATGTGCCCATCAATAAAAAGACGCAGATCCTTTTTTTGCCAATCCCTTGTCACAACCAAATTTTGATAGGGTGTTTGCTCACGCCAAATCACTTCATCAAAATAAAGATGGTGCTGCGCAAAGCTGGTCAAGCGTGATGCAAGCAAAACAAAAATAAGCAGCAACAGAAAAATAGAACCAGCAAGCAACAAAAACCGCTTAAAATTCCTCAAATAAGCTTTCAGATAAATAATATTCAAAAGCGCAACCAAAACATTGATAAGCCCGATTGCAAAAGACGCACGAATAAGCCCCAAGCTTGGCAATAACATTAAAGGAAACGCAACAGAGCCAATAAGCGCACCAATATAATCGAGTGACATAACATTCGCGATTGAGCGCCGGGTCCCGCTAACCTGCGAAAGTACCCTTGTTAAGAGCGGAATTTCCAAACCAACCAAAATCCCAATCGTAAAGATGAAAAAGAACATTACAAATTTATAAAGAAAAGGAGCAAACGGAAATGTCATAAAAAGAGAAAGCGAACAAACCCCGCCGATTAATGCCAAAACAATTTCAACATAAATAAAATTCTCAATTAAATTGGAGCGAATAAATTTGCTTAAATAAGACCCCACCCCCATGGCAAACATAAAAAAGCCAATAGTAAGCGAAAATTGATAAACACTATTGCCCAAAAGATAGCTCGAAACAGTGCCAATAATCAGCTCATAAACAATGCCGCACAAAGCCACAATCGATATGGACAGCAAGAGAATAAAAGCTTTTGCCGGCGGCAGATCCCGGTACAAACCCTCATCATCATTCTCGACTTCATTGATTTCCATTTTTATCTCTTTTACTTTTTAACCAATTACAGGCGCATAAAAATATAGCCCCCTTTTTCAATAAAAGGGAGCTATAAAACTATCATTCATTAAATAAGAAATTGATCTTACTTACCGCGAAAAACACCACCAGAACGTGCTTTAGAGCGTGAGCTGGAGTATTTAGAAGCAGGTGTTACTTTCCTATTATTAAAAGAATTCGGATTAACACCAGCAGCGCGTTGGCGGTTCAATAAACTACCAATCAATAACCCAGCTAAAAGGCCTGTGCCAGAAAAACTACTTGATGTTGTCGTTCCAGATGTATCTGTTGCTAAAATACGGTTGTTAACTTGATCAATCTCAACTTTGAAAAGCTTCTTTTCACCCTCATCAACTTTGCCATTAGCGTTTGTATCACTATAGCCTGAGTAAGAGGCATCTTTTTCCAAATTCATCGCAATTTTAGATTTATAAAAAGCTGGCTTAAGGTTCATGACATGCTGCATGAACGATGTAAGCAACGTCATGTGTTGTGGTTCAATTTTTTCGATATTGTCAGCTTTAAGTTTCTTTTCTAATGCCGACATCGCAGCCACAGTCCGCTTTAAAACTTGGCTCAAATCAGGCCCCGGTGTACTGGACCCACAAGCTGCTAAATTAACAACCAAAGATAAAACGGCAACTAGCGTAACCAAAGAACGCATATTATTTCCCCCGAATGGTAAAATCATCTTGCCTATCTAATAGGCAAATTTACATAAGCTTATACTAAAGCCTAGGCTAATAAAAAAGCTAATAATCACTGAATTCCGACAAAATTTTGTTAAAATCAATAATTTAATATTACAGGAATACTATATTACTCACTAACGGTAATGAGATAAGTTTTTACTCCCTAATTCAAAAAATTATAGAAAACAAACCCAATAAACTTGATCGATCGATTTCTCATAGTAATCCTTTAATTTACCAACCTTTTGAAAACCGCTCTCTTTCAAACTTTGCTCAACACTTTTTTCAAACACAGAAGGCGGTGCAGCAACAAGAAACCTCGCACCTTGTTGCTTTGCCGCCATTTTTAGTGTTTCAAGCGGGACTTTATCACTTTGGCTCTCACCTTCAATCTCTTCAACCCAATTCATTCCAAAGCCACCTTTACTTTCAGGCAAAGGATCTAACCCAGTAAAATAAATGCTCCCCCCCTCACCAGCATCGGTTGCAGCCTCAGGTGTATTTTCAAAATCTAAAACCGGAACATCAAGCCCATAAATATACCGAGCTTCATTTCTATCATGATAATCATTGATTCTAAGCTCCAAGTGAGCTCCCATGGCCTGATAAAAAGCCTTCGCCTTGGCGTATAAATCAACCCCGTCTTCCATATAATCACTGGTTGAAATAAACAATCGCCTCACGCCACCATCTTCAAGCATGCCCCTCAATTGGTCAAACATCATCCGGCCAAAGCCCTGCCCCTGATACTCTTCACGCACATAAGTCCAGGAAAGCCAGCAAATCCCTTCCACATGATCATCAGCATCAGCACCGGTTACCCCAATGATCTTGCCGCCCTTTGTGAGAACAAACATCCCCTCATGACTTTCTTGGAGGTTTTGATAAGCTTCTTCGGCATCATCCTCATCATGTTGCTCGATAATCTCAAGCACCTGCATCATATCCGTCACTTTAAATGGACGCAGTTTCGGCTGCCCCCCAATACCAAACAAAGAAACCATAAAATTCAATCCCATAATGAAGTTAAGTCGAGAGTGTAAAAATCTGAAACAAGGTCAATCATAAGTAACAAACAACCCTCTCAAGTTTATAATTGATTTAACGTCTTTGTGAACAGACATTTTAAATAACTAGAACCTCTGATAATGTAATGAGACAAAAAACAATTATCACAAATGAAAGTTCAAACATGACAAAACCCAAATTACTCTATGTCGGAGACCCAATGTGCTCATGGTGCTGGGGTTTTGCAAATGTCATATCCGAACTTTTAGAAAATTATGAAGATAAATTAGAGTTTGAAATTCTTCTTGGCGGCTTAAGACCAACAAACGAAGTCAAAGTTGATGAAAAAATGAAAGACTTTCTTCTCCACCATTGGACAGAGGTCAACAAACGAACAGGCCAAAAGTTCGATCATACCATCCTTGATCAACTCGGCTGGATTTACAACACTGAACCAGCCTGCCGCGCTGTTGCCACCTTAAGAGAATTAGAGGGCAGCTCAAAAGCCCTGCATTTTTTCAATCATTTACAAAAAGCCTACTACGCAGAAGGCAACATCATCACCACAGATGATGTCATCAAAACTCAAGCAACAAACTTCGGCATTGAAACCGAGGCCTTCATGAAAAAGTTCTCCTCAGATACTGCTAAGCAAAAAATCTTTCATGAATTCGGAACCGTGCAGCAAATCGGCATTCAAGGCTTCCCAACTCTATTATTTATAAAAGGTGATAGCGCCTCTCTCGTTGCAACCGGCTATTCAGACTATGACAAAGTCTCTAACCGGATCGACACTTTCATGAATGCTTGAAGAACACTTCTAATCAACAAGAGAGTAAGGAGCCTCTAAAGACGCTTTAATTTTCTGAACGAAGTGCGCAGCATCAAACCCATCAATAATCCGATGATCAAACCCAGAAGATAAGTTCATTATCTTGCGAGGTTTAAATGCCTCTCCATCCCAAAAGGGCCGCGTTGCAATTTTATTCACTCCAACTATGGCAACTTCCGGGTAATTAATAATCGGCGTTGAAACAATCCCTCCAAGGGAGCCAAGAGAAGAAAGGGTAATTGTCCCTCCTCCTAAATCCTCTGTACCAATCTTGCCGGCACGCGCCAGAGACGAAAGCCGAGTTATCTCCTCAGCACAATTCCAAAGAGAGCGCCCTACCACATCTTTTACAACAGGTACCATAAGCCCATTATCAGTCTGTGCTGCCATACCAATTGAAATAGTTGAGTTATGACGAACAACATTTTTTTTATCATCATAATGCCCATTAAATTGAGGATATTCTTGCAAGGCTTCAACCATGGCCTTCATTAAAAACGGAAGCAAAGTAAGCTTTGGACGAATAGAAGCATATTTCTCATTGAGGGCTGCACGAAACTCTTCCAAAGGCGTCACATCAACTTCCTCCACCAAGGTAATATGAGGAATTCTCGATTTCGAAAGCGCCATCTGTTCAGCAATCTTTCGGCGCATACCAATCACTTTTACCTCAGTGACCTCTCCCTCTAATGATCGTTGTGTAATTTTAGGTTTAGCCTTTAAGTCTTTATTACCAAATAAATAATCATCCAGGTCTTCGTGCCGAATGCGCCCCAAAGGACCGAACCCAGGCACACCTCCTAAATCAACATCAAGTCGTTTCGCACGGGCTCGAACAGCAGGAGACGCCAAAACTTTATCACCACGAAATGAAGTAACATTCGGCTCTTTTAAGGTATCAGCATCTTTATCTAAAAACTGTTGAACACTCTTCTCTTCAACAACAGAAGGCAAAACAGCAATCTCTTTTTCAACAATCCTCTCTTCAGCCAATAATGTTTCATGACCGCTCATGCCAGTTTCAACAATGGCATCAGGTCTAAGCTCTACCTGTTGAGTTTCTCCATCATCAGCCCCAGCGCCTCCGCCCTCTGCAAGCTCAGTGCCATTGCCGCCCTCAATTTCAATCTCAACGAGAGAAGACCCTATCGCCAGAACTTCACCAACCTCACCACCAAGAGACATCACCTTGCCTGAAACACTCGACGGAACTTCAATCGCCGCCTTGTCAGTCATAACAATAGCAAGCACATCATCTTCATTGACCCTATCTCCGACAGAAACGGACCATTCAACAAGCTCAGCTTCCGCAATTCCTTCACCAACATCAGGTAATATGATCGTATGTAAACTCATGTCTTCAGCCCTCCAAAGTCTCAATGATTTTTTGTCCCAACCTCTGAGGGCTTGGGAAATAATCCCACTCTTGTGCGTGCGGGTAAGGCGTATCCCACCCCGTAACACGAGCAACAGGCGCTTCTAAATGATAAAACAAATCTTCTTGCACAAGCGCGGCAAGTTCTGCCCCAAAGCCAGACGTTTTCGTGGCCTCATGCACAATGACGCAGCGCCCTGTTTTTTTAATGGAAGTTTCAATCGTCTCTAAATCAAGCGGGACCAGCGTTCGCAAATCAATAATTTCCGCGTCGACACCGGTTTCTTCTACTGCCGCCTCAGCCACATAAACCATCGTCCCATAACTAAGTATAGTAACCGCCTCACCCGAACGCCTAATCGCAGCCTTGCCCAGCGGCGTGATATAATAGTCTTCCTCAACCGCTCCAAGTTCATGTTTCCCCCAAGAAACAATCGGCTTTTCATGATGCCCATCAAACGGCCCATTATAAAGTCGCTTGGGTTCTAAAAAGACAACCGGGTCAGGATCCTCAATAGCAGCTAAGAGCAATCCCTTCGCATCAACAGGGTTAGACGGCATCACCGTCTTCAAACCAGCAACATGAGTTAATAAAGCTTCAGGACTTTGACTATGCGTTTGCCCCCCAAAAATACCACCACCACAAGGCATCCTGATCACCATAGGGCAAGTAAAATCACCATTGGACCGATGACGTATGCGCGCCGCTTCACTAACAATCTGGTCATAAGCCGGGTACATATAATCAGCAAATTGAATTTCAATCACAGGCTTCAAACCATAAGCCGCCATACCAATAGCACTACCCACAATGCCATTCTCACTAATCGGCGCATCAAAACAGCGGTTTTTTCCGTATTTTTCCTGCAAGCCTGCGGTACACCGAAACACCCCACCAAAAAAACCAACATCCTCGCCGTATACAACAACCCGGTCATCTTTTTCCATGGCCAAATCATGTGCATTTTGAATAGCAGATATCATTGTCATTTGTACCATGATCAATACCCCGCTTCTCTGCGCTGACGAACAAGATGCGGCGGCATGGTCTCATAAACCCCTTCAAACATATCTCGCCCAGACGGCGGATGACCAGAAGTCAGGGTACCAATAGCCTCAGCCTGTTTTTGAATGGTTTTCACTTCATCCATCACTTCAGCTTCAGCCTGTACGTGTCGTTCTTCTGTCCAGGCATCCAATGTAATCAGATGTTGCTTCAAACGCTCAATCGGATCACCAAGTGGCCACGCTGCCCCTTCAGCACTTCCTCTATAAGCCGAAGGATCATCAGAACTGGAATGCCCTCCCGCACGATACGTCACATACTCAATAATCGTTGGTCCAAAACCACTGCGTGCACGAAGCGCAGCCCATTTTGCAACTGCATAAACTGCCAAGTAGTCATTGCCATCAACCCGAACAGAAGGAATACCAAACCCGTGGCCTCGCGAAGCAAAAGTCCCGGCTCCCCCTCGCGCAATCCCTTGAAACGTCGAAATCGCCCATTGATTATTGACAATATTCATCACGATCGGCGCTTTGTAGGTCGACGCAAAAACCATCGCGGAATGAATATCACCCTCAGCAGTTGCACCATCACCAACCCAGGCCGCAGCAATTTTGCTATCATGACGAATGGCAGACGCCATCGCCCAGCCAACCGCCTGGATATATTGTGTTCCTAAATTCCCTGAAATTGAAAAAAATCCATAGTCCTTAGCTGAAAATAAAACCGGCATCTGGCGCCCATGCAGTGGGTCTGCCTCATTTGAATAGATCTGGTTCATCATCTTTTCCATTGGATAGCCACCAGCAATCAACAACCCAGCTTGGCGGTACGTTGGAAAATTCATATCCCCTTTTTGTAATGCCACCTGAAATGCGCAAGAAACAGCCTCTTCACCGCGGTGCTGCATATAAAAACTTGTCTTACCTTGTCTCTGCGCTGTCATCATTCGCGTATCATAGGCACGAAGCAGCATCATATGACGAAGCCCCTGCTTCAAATCATCAGGTGACAGATCATCAGCCCACGGGCCAACAGCCTCCCCCTCTTTGTTTAAAACGCGAATAATCGAAAACGCCAAATCAAGCATATCATCGGCAGAAGCATCGAGTTCTGGTTTGGGAACAGCACCAGCACGAGGAATTTCAAATTCGGAAAAATCAGGCGTATCTCCAGGCCGGCACCCCGGCTCTGGCACATGAAGTTTGAGTGGGGCAATTTCAGGATAAGAAGATGCCTGTTCAGCCATAATTTTCCTCCGCTTAATTAATTTTGTCCAGGCGCACAAATTGAAGCTAAATTAGATCAAAAGGCCAATACGCCATTAATAGAAATTTTAAACCAAAAAGAGAAAAATAAGCATCTTTTTTACCCGGCATATTTAACATAATATGAACAAATATTTTGCATAATCACAAAAATGCAATTAATTATTCTGCTAGTTATCAATAAATATCAGAGAAAAACAATGCCCAAACCATTAGATCAAATTGACAAGAAACTTCTAAAAGCCCTCGTAAATGACGCAAGATTAACCAGCAATCAGCTCGCTGAAATAGCAGGACTATCGGCTAGTCCCTGTTGGCAACGGGTCAAAAGGTTGGAAAAAGACGGAATTATCAAGGGCTACACCACCGTTTTAGATAATCGCAAACTTGGCGCTGCAGAAATTATCCTACTGGAAATCACCCTGGACAAACAAATTGAAGGCGCAATTGAAGACTTCGCAGAACAAATTAAAAAAATGCCAGAAGTTCTCGAGGCATTTCTAACATCGGGTAAATATGATTATTTTTTAAAAATTGCCGTAAACGGAACAGAAGAATATCAAAAATTTCTCATGGAAAAACTCTACAAGATAGATAGCATCAGAGAAACGCGCTCTATGTTTGCCCTAAGCTGTGTGAAAGACACTCAATCATACATCCCCAATTAGTTCAGAAAAATCAATAAACACCATTAGAAAAATACAACTGGAAAAAAACAAGTCACTTGTTATAGTAAAGCCGCAAAAAACGGGGAAAAATCTATATAACATAATTGTGATCCAACCAGAGTGGTCATACCGTTTTATAAACTTATATTAAATTTAATTTTCTAAAAACAAAATCAGCGGAGATGTCTCACATGCTTAGAGAAGCGTCCACCTCACCCAGTAATGAGCCAAACAACAAACCAATTAATCTCAAAACTGTAACTTTGGACAACGGGGACGTCGAAGCCAAACGACAAGAAATCCTAGATTATTTCCACACGAGTTTCAGTCTTTATGAAAGCATCTTTGAATGCCTCAATGGTGACGAAGCCTTTTACGCAAAAGCAAATACCCTTCGCCACCCACTGATATTCTATTATGGCCACACATCTGTTTTCTTCATCAACAAGCTCAATGTCGCTGGTTTCATATCCGAGCGCGCTGACCCAAAAATTGAATCCATGCTCGCCGTCGGCGTGGATGAAATGTCCTGGGATGATTTAAACGAAGCTAATTATAATTGGCCAACCCCTAAGGAAGTAAAAAACCACCGCGACAAAACAAGAGAAATCGTTGATCGCTTTATCAAAACTGTAGACTTCACGCTCCCCATTACCTGGGACAGCCCAATGTGGATCATCATGATGGGGATTGAGCATGAGCGCATTCATCTCGAGACCACCTCAGTGCTCATTCGTGAACTCCCCTTGAGCCTGGTCAAAACCCATGATTATTGGGGCAACATCTGCAAAGAAACGGACCAAGCACCCTCAAATGAACTCATACCCGTTGAAGGCGGCAAAATTACCTTAGGCAAAGGGCAGTGCAATGCTCTTTATGGCTGGGATAATGAATATGGTATAGAGCAGCACAATCTAAACTCTTTCAATGCCTCCAAATATCTCGTCTCCAATCAAGAATTCATGCACTTCGTTGAAGCAGGTGGTTATCAAAACAAAGCCTATTGGGATGAAGAAGGCTGGGGCTGGGTTGAGTATAAAAAAGCTGAGCACCCAGTTTATTGGCTCAAAGAAAATGACACCTATCAATATCGCACAATGTTAGAAGTCATCCCAATGCCTTGGGATTGGCCAGCAGACATTAATTACCTTGAAGCAAAAGCGTTTTGCAACTGGAAGTCAGAGCAAACTGGCAAATGCATCCGCATGCCCACAGAAGCTGAATGGTACAAACTACGCGAACTCGAGCAATCAGATCTCACCACATGGGAAGAAGCCCCCGGTAACATCAACCTTGAAGGATTTATGTCTTCGTGCCCTGTTAACAAGCACGAACATCAAAGCGGATTTTTCGACATTATCGGCAATGCCTGGCAATGGAGTGAAACACCGATTGATGGGTTTGATGGTTTCAAAGTTCATCCCGCATATGATGATTTCTCAACCCCAACCTTCGATGGCAAGCATAATCTCCTCAAAGGAGGCTGCTGGGCCTCAACCGGCAATTATGCCATTAAAGACAGCCGCTATGCCTTCCGCCGGCACTTTTTCCAGCACGCTGGTCTTAGATATATCGAAGGCGAAGAACTATGCCAGCAAACCATGAACATCTATGAAACAGATAGTATGGTCTCGCAATATATCGAGTTCCATTATGGCGACACATATTTTGATGTGCCTAACTTTCCAGTTGCCTGCATCGAGGAAGTAAAATCCGTACTCGAGCAAAACTCAAATTATAAAACAGAGCGCGCTCTCGACCTTGGCTGTGCAACAGGCCGTTCTTCTTTTGAGCTTGCAAAACTCTATGATCATGTCGACGCTGTTGACTTCTCTGTCCGTCTCATTGAACCACCAACCAACCTGCAAAACAACGGCGCCCAGCGCTATGTCATCCAGGATCAAGGTGACCTTGTCTCCTATAAAGAAGTTAAGCTTGAAAACTTCGATGAGTATGAAGCGGTGAAAAACAAAATCTACTTCATGCAAGGTGATGCCTGTAACTTGGTTGAAAAATTCAATGATTACGACCTTGTCTTTGCCGGTAACTTAATCGATAGATTGTATGACCCAGCCAAATTTTTAAATCTGATAAAATCACGCATTCGCCCTGGCGGCTTGCTTGTCCTCACATCTCCTTACACATGGTTAGAGGAGTTCACACCTAAAGAAAATTGGATTGGTGGGTACAAAGCTGACACGGGAGAAAACTACACAACGCTTGAAGGTCTAACAGATCAACTATCTCCTGAGTTCAAGCTCATCAAAGAACCAAAGGACATCCCTTTCACCATTCGTGAAACGGCAAGAAAGCACCAACATACCTTGTCAGAAATGACCGTCTGGGAAAAATCATCAGAAAACTAAAAAAAATCTCTGGGTTTGCAAGAGAATTTTGCAAACCCAACCTACCCTTAAAATCATTTCCTTATCAAAATAAAGGTTAACCCAAAGGCCAGTATCTTTCCCCCCTACATTTGAGGCAAACTCATAGAAAATCACCAATAATACTAAAAATTAAGCGCTTCATAAATCACAACAACACACAAGCCTTAGGAAATCAAAATGACTGAAAACACCGCCCAAATTGTTAGGTTTCATGAGACAGGCTCTAGCTCTGTCTTAAAAATAGAATCTCTCCCCATAACAGAACCAGGCCCAGATGAAGTACGTATAAAAGTCGAAGCTTTTGGTTTAAACCGTGCAGAAATTATGTTTCGAAGTGGCGCATATCTAGTAGCCCCCACATTTCCATCCCGCATAGGCTATGAAGCGTCAGGTACAATTGAGAGCATCGGCTCAAACATTACAGACTTGCAAATTGGAGATCGTGTCAGCACCATCCCAGCCCTCTCAATGAGTGAGTATGGTGTCTACGGTGAAAGTGTAACCCTAGATGCAAGCGCTGTATCCAAATATCCCGCAAAACTGTCACCTGTTGAAGGTACTGCGATTTGGATGCAATACATCACAGCCTATGGCGCACTCATTGACATCGGTAAACTATCCGCAGACCAAACGGTGATGATCACAGCTTCGAGTAGTTCCGTCGGCATCGCAGCCATACAAATTGCCAAATCAGTCGGTGCAAATGTAATAGCCACAACAAGAGGCGCTAGCAAAGTGCAAAGCTTAACTGATGCCGGCGCTGATCATGTCATTCAAACCGAGAATGAAACTTTGTCTGAAAAAGCTCTTTCACTAACCAATGACCAAGGTGTTGACCTCGTGTTTGATCCTATCGGTGGCCCTATGTTAGAAGACCTTGCACTCGCAACAAAATCACAAGGCCTCATCATTGAATATGGCGCCTTAGATGAACGGCCAACCCCCTACCCTCTTTTCACATCTTTAGGGAAAGGTCTAAAAATCCAAGGATACACACTTTTTGAAATCACCCAAGACCCAGACCGCGACAGACTAAACGCAGCAAAAAAATTCATATTTGAAGGACTTGAATCTGGAAAATTAAAACCAGTGATAGACCGCACATTCCCTTTAGAACAAATCAAACAAGCTCATGACCATCTTGAATCAAATGAGCAAATAGGAAAAATCGTCGTTACAGTCTAAGCTGATAAAAAACAACAACAAAACGGATATTGAAAAAACAAAAAAAAGGGCCAAAGGCCCTTTTTATTTATTCGCATTTAAAATTTATAAATTTACAGAATGATAAAAGCAGTCAACCATTCTGCACTCGAATAGAGCTGATAAAACCATCAACATGGTTCTGCAAATTCGTAATTTCTGTATCTAATTGAGAAACAGCACCAATCATTCCCGTAGCTGATTGACCATTTTTTAGAGCAATTGAATTTAGGTCCGACGTATTTTTATGCACTTCCTTAGTAAGATCAGCTGCTTCCACAATATTGCTACTAATTTCACCCGAAGCATAACCTTGCTCTTCAACAGCAGCCGCAATTGAACCTGATATCGTATTTAGTTTTCCAATGGTCTCATCCACCTGATCAATCGCTACAACAGCCTCAGAAATTGAGGATTGAATATGATCAACTTGACCGGAAATATCTTCTGTAGCACGACCTGTCTGCGTAGCAAGTTCCTTAACCTCAGAGGCAACAACAGCAAAACCTTTACCCGCATCACCAGCTCTTGCGGCCTCAATAGTTGCATTCAAAGCAAGTAAGTTTGTTTGCTCAGCAATATCTTGAATAAGTTTAACAATATTGCCAATAGCCTGAGATGCCGTTGAAAGTCCCTCAATAACCTCATTTGCTTTTTTCACTTCAGAAACAGCAACGGTTGACACTTCATTCGACTGAACCATTTGCCCAGAAATCTCTGAAATCGAAGCTGACATTTCTTGTGAAGCACGCGCGACAGTTTCAACATTTTGACTGGTAGTATCCATGGCCACAGCAATCGCACCAGCACAATCAACATTTTCTTGAGAGCCTTCAGACACATCTTCAGTCATAGCTTTTAAATTATGAGATGAATTACTTACACTCAAAACAATTGAACGCACCTCTTTATCAAATTGGTCCGCCATTTTCATCAAAGCAGATCGCTGCTCTTCTTGAGCAAGTTTCTTTTGCTCTTCTTGTTCCTTAGAGAGTTTAATCCGCTCAGACGCATTAACATGAAACACTTTCAGTGCCTGGCTCATTTGCCCAATTTCATCTTTACGATCATCATAAGAAACATCAATATCCATATGCCCCTCAGAAAGCTTCTGCATCGAAGACGTCATATGCTTCATAGGCCGAACAATTGACCGAGCCAATAAGAGAGAGAGCCCTAAGACAGAGATAAAAATGATGAAAGCAACTATGAGTAATGATCTCGCATCATGCCAAAACACCGCTTGAATATCATCCACATAAGACCCGGTTCCAATAATCCATCCCCAAGGTTCAAAGTTGCTGACAAAAGCAATTTTCTCTTGAGGAGCTTCATCACCCGGTTTCGGCCACATATAATCAACATAACCTGAACCGGTTTCTCGAGTCGCATTCACAAAAGCTACAAACAAAGCAACCCCATTTGGATCTTGAATGCCGGTAAGGTCTTTACCATCCAGTTGAGGTTTAATCGGATGCATAATCATCTTAGGAAAACGATCAGTAACCCAAAAATAGTTCGAGCCCTGATACCGCAATTGCGAGATAGCAAACTTCGCTCTTTTTTGCGCTTCTTCTTTTGTAAACTCTCCGGAGAGTTCTCGTTTTTGAAAAGAAACAGCAATACTTTTTGCTGTTGAAACAAGATGCTTCAACTCAGACTTTTTTGTATTTAATAGGTTTGTATGACTGTTATTCAAAGATACAACCAATAGCCCACAAACACCAAGCATAGCTAAAAAAACAATTAAGTAGATTTTAAAAGAGAGAGAACCTCTCTTCATACTAGACAAAATAGAGGAAGTGTTTTGCATAAGATTTTCCACGAATTGAATTATTTTTATAATCAGAAAATATTAATCCGCATACAAATCCATTAGGGTAAACAAAGCCTTACAACGATACCTAAACAGTACTAAAGGCCAAAATAAAGCTGAGATCAAAATGGAAGAATAGTGAGCTTCAAGACCAAAAAACCAGCCCACCGGTAACAAGATACCTACTTCATTGCTAAACATACCGGTTTAGAGAAATAGTATAATTCGCAAATTAGTACAAAAAAGATTTCAGTATGTAATATTTTTTAAATCTGCTTTTAACCCCTTGCTGAAACCTGCTGTTAACTAGCTTTTAATAACCTTGGTGCAGTTCAATATATAAGATTTGATGTATTGCTACTTGTCAGATGATCAGCAGCGATGAAAGGTTATCCCCTTCACCGCTACGACCAAACAATTTATTTAATTAGCTTTGAACTGTCAGAGCTTTCAAAATTACACTCAGATTATGTTCGAACATAGCAAGGTAGCTTGTTGCTGGTCCGCCCTTTTCTGAAAGCGCATCAGAGAACAGTCGTCCTCCAATTTTTAGTCCTGTTTCTTTCGAAATTTGTTTAACAAGTGCAGGACTTGTGATGTTCTCAACAAAAAGCGCAGCAACTTTCTCACGCTTGAGTTGATCAATCAATTCAGCCAGTTCTTTTGCTGATGGTTCAGCTTCTGTATCGATGCCTACAGGCGCCAAGAATTTTAGCTGATAAGCGCTTGCAAGGTACCCAAACGCATCATGTGCCGTCACAACAGTCCGGTTATCTTTAGGAAGTGCGCTTAATTTTGCAACTGTGCTCTTATGCAAATTTTCTAACTTTGCGATATAGGCTGTAGCATTTGCTGTGTAAGTTTTTGCATTTTTAGGGTCAGTCTCTGCCATTGCCTTAGCAATGTTACGAACATATACCACGCCATTTGTGAGGGCATTCCAAGCATGTGGGTCGACTTCCCCATCCACCTTAAGAGGAGTGATGCCTTGTGTAGCAACAAAAACTTTAGCTTTTGTGCCTGATGTATCAATCAGCGTTTTCGACCAGGTCTCAAACCCAAGGCCATTGACAAAAATAATATTAGCTTCAGTGACCGCACGAGCATCATCCACATTTGGAGTGTAAACATGAGCATCAGCATCAGGGCCAACAATGGTTGTAACAGTAGCCAGATCACCTGTCACCTGCTGTACCATGTCGCCAAGTATCGAGAAACTGGCAACAACTTTTAGCTTCTCTGCGTGTGCCGGCGCTATAAATAGGGCAAGCGATACAGTATAAGCTGCAACATAAGAGAGGAGACGTTTCATTAACTTTTATTCCTTTTGGGTTAATGAGAACCACTTTTGCGGGCCCCGATTACTTTTCTGTAGATGTTTTAAATATGCGCCTTGCTTGTGATGCCAGCCTAAATCCATGCGGGCCGAACAGTAGGCTGAAAATGAAAATTCCACCTGCTACGAGTACAATTGCAGGGCCTGACGGTACCTTGGGCACATAAAATGAGATAATCAGCCCAGCCCATGAACTGGTAAGGGCCAAAGCAAAAGTAAGAATGAGATAAGATGTGATCGTGGAGACCCAATAGCGCGCTGCCGTTGCGGGCAGGATCATAAGGCCAACCGCCATAAGCGTGCCAAGGGCCTTAAAGGCGCCAATGAGATTTAAGACCACGAGAAACATGAACAAGTGCCCAACAATCCAAGGACGACGTAATTGGCTTTCATAGAAAACCGGATCGATTGTTGAAACAATCAAGGGGCGAAGTATAATTGCGAAGGAAATCAGTGTGATAACAGCTGTTGCACCGATAAGCATCAGAGTGTCATTGCCAATACCAAGAATTGAGCCAAATAAAAAACTTTTTAAAGGTACTGCCGAACCAGCAGCGGATAGGATGAAGATACCAAGCGCAAGAGCAAGCAGGTACATCGAGGCCAAGCTCGCATCCTCCCTGATAATAGTCTTGTTAGCTAAAAGCACTGAAAAGAGGGCAACACTCACACCAGCAATTAAACCACCCACAATCATGGAAAACACAGACAATCCAGCAACCACAAAAGCAATCACGATACCGGGTACAATCGCATGCGCCATCGCTTCGCCCGCCAGAGATAACCTCCGCAGAACAAGAAATGCTCCAACTGGGGCAACCGAGAGACTAAGGATAGACGTCGCCAGCAGCGCACGTTTCATAAAGTCATAATCCAGCCACTCAAACATTTACAAAGACCTTTGATTTCACGTTTGTCTGTTTTACTTCCGCTTGATCGGCATACATAGTCTCTATCCAGCCTACTTGGCTTTGCGAGAGATACCCATAATCAACAAGGTTCGTTGGTGTTAAAACTTCGTGTGGCGAACCAAACAACGCTTCGTTGTTGCCAAGCAAAAGTGCCTTCGTGCAATGTTTAAGAACAGCCGAAAGATCGTGTAAAACAAGAATAATGGCGCGGCCTTGAGCAGCCCAATCATCAATCAGTCCCAAAAGGTAAGACTCTGTCGTCTGATCAATTGCCGTAAAAGGTTCATCAAGCAAAATCAAAGGGGCGTTCTGAACAATGGCGCGAGAGAATAAAGCGCGTTGCAACTGTCCAGCTGATAAAACATGCAGCGGTTCATCCGCGATATGGGCGATGTTGGTTCGCTCTAGAGCAGCCTCGATTAAATCCTGGTCCTCGTTTGTCAGCCAACCAACTAAGCCTAACCTTTGCCACGCTCCCATTGCCGCTAGATCACGCACGCGGATTGGAAAACGTCTATCAAATTCTGTTCGCTGTCCGAGATAAGCGATCGATTGCGGTTTCCCCCCGGGCCACTCAAGCGTTCCACTAATTGGAGGAATTACATCTAAGAGAGTTTTTGCAAGCGTCGATTTCCCTGAACCATTATGACCAACAACGGCAAGGACCTCACCAGGTTCAACCTGAAAAGAAACGGATTTAATAAGCGGCTCACCTGCATAACCAAGTGCGAGCTGCGAGGCTTTGAGTAACATAGCTTGTCCTAGAGTTTCGTTGATGAGTGTTTATACACTGGGTTGTCTGCGATCAGAGCGGTGAAGAAAGTCAAACACCAGAGCTGTGAAAGAGATCGTAAAATCAAAAATCTTTGATTTTTACACTGTCTAGGAACAAGCGTTTTAGCAGTTTAAATGCAATAAAATCGCCGCGGCTATACGGATTTTGGTAAGAAAATATCGTCAAAGACATGTGTTTACTCCTTTAAGGGGTCGCCCGCCCCTCATGATGGAATTAATAATAAAAGACTTGGCAGGTTTTCTGGCTTACGGTTATGGGCAACTTACTCACCTTCCCAGCTAAATAAAGCCAGTGGTATATTCGAGTGTGCCAACCGTTTACAGTTGCGAGGACAGCCCCGGTCTTGCTGAAAATATCTTACTGATAAATATTTACAGCGCACCGAGTTCCCTTTTAAGCCCGACCCATAAGGGTCAAGAGACCAAGTGTTTGCAACCTAGTGAAGGTTACACGAAATGACAAGTTAAATATTTTTGGTTGTATATATAGACGTTACTTTCGCCTACTAGCTTTAGTGAATTAGGTCACACATATTTTAGGGAAGCGAACTTTCAAACCGTTATGAATTGAAGATCCTGCCAGGGCTACATTTAGCACGTAAGTGACCATCTCAATCAAAGACTATTAAGATCACTAAGTGACCCAAGGCGGAAACGAAAGCACGTTGATGAAACGCACAGTTTTCTGTAAAAAACCACTCATAAATGAGCGGAGGTAATCTCTCCTCAAATTTATACATCGATCACTGCCTGTTTGTAAGCAAAACCAAGCGTATCTTAACAACAGATAAGTTTGTTGCCGGGGTGCTTCATATAATATTCCCCAACTTCCCAAACAAACGGTTCGACATTTTTATTATCTAATCTTGAAGCATCTTCAGGAGGTTAATTTTGTCTGGATGATTGACGATACGTACTAGAACCTCTCCTGCTTTTGGACCTTCCAGATCAAGCTATTCGATTTCTAGTGGTCGGTTCGGCTCCCATGCGATAGCGGCACGTGTCTTCATCTTTGTATTTCCTTTTTAATTTAGTGCTAATGTAAATTTTCTCGATGTAACTTTTTATCTCGAGGGCTAATGGGGGCAATGACAAGTACAAAGTGTGTTTCTTTAGCACCTTCAGGCAGGGACGAAGAGGAGAATAAGCCGAGCTTTGGCAGCTCTTGCAAAAACTTATCACGAAGCAAGATTGGAGCCCCGATCGGTACGGTGAAAATATCTTTATGGTCTCTCCCTTCTGTTGAGAAACCATATTGCGCATCTGTACCTCGATAAGTACAAACAAGACGAGGCAGAGCTGCATCAATGTGGAATTCTTGACAGACATTTGTGTTGACGATATCGATGCGGACTTGGAGGCACGATGCATGAAAATGCTTGAAAACACCTTAGCAAGAGCAGCCGTATCATCTATCAGCCTGTCTCGTTCACTACAATTCGGAGTGCCATATTTCTTGCATTTATGGAGCATCGCTTCACGAAGATTTTCAGGGGATAATTTTAGCAGTGCTTTTGGTAACTGTTCTGGCGTTAAGCCATTGATCCAAGATAGAAAACTCGGCAATGGGTTGCGCCTCCATATCGCGACGGCACAATCCGAGCGATGAATTGGAAAAAGGCCTTCTGGTGTGTCTGTTTCAAATACGGGCCCTAAAGAATGCATCGCAGTGTTTCGAACAAACATCATCTAAGCCTCCCATGCACTGGTCTATGCACTGGCCCTGTTTCACGGATCTTAGTCAAGATCATAACTTCTGAAAATTCAATTTGATCTGTACTAAAGTGTGTGACTAACATTTTTAGGCCCAGTGATTAGAATAAAACTCATGTAACAAACAAGGTACTAGACTGACGCAACTTCAAAAGTTACATTTAAACTTCAAATTAAACTATCAGCTAATTCAAAGGACATATGATTGTGAAGCGTAATAGTCGACTTATTCTTGCTATGCACACCCTGAGTCATATGGCGGCAAACCCCAGTCATATGCATACATCTTCTCAGATAGCTGAGCATGTAGGAACAAATCCTGTGGTTGTTCGTCGTGTATTAGGAAAACTGCGTGAAGCTGGCTTACTCACCTCTGAGAAAGGTCACGCCGGAGGCTGGTGTTTAGCATGAGAATCACAACTGATCACACTTGCTGATATCTACCTCGCCTTAGACGAACAACTTATATCTTTGGATAAGAATGTCCGTCCCTCAGACTGTTGCATTGAGCATTCTTTATTGAACCATATATCGCAAGTCATCAAAAGCACGGAGCAGAGCTTTATCAATCATCTGACAACAACAACAATTGCAGACGTACAAAAAGCAAGAGATTGTAAGTGTACAACTTGTTGTTCAGAAGATTGACCGTTTGAGGAAAACTATAAGTAGAATACTTAGTTGTTAGTTATAAACATCTACCCCTGCAACAAAAGCCCCTTTAAAACGGGCACTAAATCTAATCATCAAAAAACCAGAAAATTCTTAAGTAAGATGTGCAACTAACAAACAATCCTAGGCGCTGCTTTTCTTCTGTTTTTAATAGCACTCCCCCCCTACTTTATGGGCAAAAAATTTCCCTTCAAACCCTGATGACACCTGTGGTCCCACCGCGTTCTAGTCATGGCTCGAGCAATAAATCGAGCGTCAAACCCCAGTGCTCAAAAATAAACACCCTCTTCCCCAAAAGATGAAAGCACCAGCTTCGTGCGGAAAGACAATGGCCTCGATCCCCACGTTCTTAACTGGATCAACCGGATTGTAAAAAACCAACAAGGCACTCATCCTGAAAAAATGGCTGAAGAGCTTAAACAACGCGGATTTGCATTTACAAGTTCTGCTCAAGAGGCCTCTTTAACGCCTGCAGCGCCAATAATAAAGCCTAACCACCTGCTCGTTGTTTGCAGATGACTAACTATTACCACTACTCATAACACTTTTTACTGTGATATTCGCACCATACATTATCACACCTTGAGGATTGCTTATTCCCTCGGATTATAGTATAGGGGAGTATACTATAATCCGAGGGAATAATAATGTCTCACCTTAGTCGCAATAAGTCAAAATTGATTACCCGGCTTCGCCGGATTAAAGGTCAGGTAGAAGGAGTTGAACGCTCTCTGGAACAAGAAGCGGCTTGTGGTGAAATACTCAGGCAGATTGCTTCTGTACGTGGTGCGATTACAGGTCTAACGAACGAAGTTCTTGTGGAGCATATGCGTAATCACTTGGTTAATGCCCCAACAGCATCAGAACGCGAACAAGCCACTACCGAAATGATCGAAATTTTAAAATCATATATGAAATGATTGCGTAAGATAAAAGAATAGCAATGAGCAACCAAAAATTATCAGAACTCACTCACGAGCATATTTTTCTTAACACAAATCAAGAACGCAACGAGCGAAAGGTTTGGCTGGTTATTTTACTGACCGCTACAATGATGGTTATTGAAATCATCGCGGGACATTGGTTCGGCTCTATGGCTTTACTCGCCGATGGTTGGCATATGTCGACACACGCAGGGGCAATGTTGATTGCCGTTCTGGCTTATCGCTATGCTCGGCAGAATGCGAATAATTCTAAATTCAGTTTTGGTACAGGCAAAGTTGGTGACTTAGCGGGTTTTGCAAGTGCTGTGATACTGTGTCTGATCGCATTATTAATTGGCTGGGAAAGTTTGTTACGTCTTGTTGATCCTGTTTCAATCAACTTTGAGCAAGCAATTATGGTTGCTGTAGTTGGACTTATCGTCAATTTACTTAGCGCGTGGTTATTACGTGACGACCATCATCATGGCCATAGTCACGCACATCATCACCATGGACATGATCACAATAACGGTCATGGTTCAGACAACAATTTACGAGCAGCATACCTCCATGTATTAGCAGATGCTTTAACATCTGTCCTCGCCATTGTGGCCTTACTGTTAGGGCGTGCTTACGGCTGGTTCTGGGCAGATCCAATTATGGGCATAGTTGGCACTCTTGTTATCTTACGTTGGTCGTGGAGACTTATCCAAGACACAGGGGGAATTCTACTAGATCGTGTACCCGAAGAGGGGCATTTAGAAAGTAAAATTCGTGAAGCTCTTGAGAGTGAAATAGATAAAGTCATAGACCTTCACATTTGGCAAATTGGACAGGGACATTACTCGGTGATTGTTTCAATAGCCTCAACGGCTCCTAAAAGTTTGTTGGATTATAAAACTGCACTTAAACAATTTAACCACGTATCCCATACGACTGTGGAAGTGCATAAAATTTAATCTAAGGCCATGCCACTGTTGCAAAAAAACTTGATGTGGCATAAAAAACGGAAGTGTTTCATATCAATTTACAAAAATGTGTTTCATACAGCAGTTCCTCAAATTATCTTTATCGGTGCAATCAAATTGAAGCGATATAGTAAAAAAAATATCTAGTATGTCGCACAATGTCTTCTCAACTTGGCACAGAGCGGGAAAAGTCTATGCTTTAAAATAATACCCGCCTCCCCCTTAAGTTCAGTCTAAAATTTTAGTGTATAAAAACACGTATTGTTGCCCCTAACCTAAAACAATCAATAGGTTGTCTAAATTGAACATTTCAGTTCTTATCGTCATTTTCAATAATTTCAAGTGTCTGCTTTAGTGCGGGGTAAGTCCATTTGGTATCGGGATATTAGCGTTATGAGTATTACCTGATTGAATGAGTTTAGGCAGAAGGTGTGTATGTGGTCCTTCAGGGGATTTATCATCCGTATCTGGTCCGCCGATTTTTTGAAAGACCTCCTCTCGTCCAATGGGAGTGATGGCTATTCTATGAGGATGAGCCTTTAGGATTTCTGGCATTACAGGGTTTTCACTATGAAAAACGGGTTTGCCTATGTTCCCTTGGAGTATGCTTATCAGTGCCTCATTATTTGTGCGAATGCAGAAATCAACCTGACCACACCCTGACCCGAGGGCATTGATACCTAAATCAAATAAACGCCAATTTTTATGATCTGGTAGTACAGCATTTTTATCAAACCCTAGATCTGTTAGACAATTTCGTTGTCCCATCAGAGCCTTTTCCTCAGATAGGCATAATGCCAAGCCATGCTGCCAACGGTTCTCATTTGAACTTAAAATTTCATAGGCTACCGGAACACTATGATCGAGCGGTTCTATATGTATCGCACCCTTGTTCGTTGCGCGAAGAAGCTCATCAGGTTTGTCAGATAACAGGGGATCATCAACATCTTGGCGAAATTCCGTTATTACCCCGAAAGATCCCATACTCCACCCACTTGCGTGAAGTTGAATGTGATTGTTTAGAACTTTTTTTAACATTGGAATGTCAGACACCATAATGCCCCCTTAGCATGGTTGATCATTTTTGTGTTTTGTTGAAAATTAAAAGTCATGCGACATCCAGCGGAGTGACCGTTAGTTTGTCATCTATAAACTTAATATCTGCACGATAACCGTAGACCTGCTCTAAAGCTGATTTTGTAAGAACATTCTCAGCAGTCCCTTTAATAAAAACTTCTCCCTCAAATAACATGACTATTTCGTCACAAAACCGCACGGCGAGGGACAAATCATGCAGAGCAATAATTGCTCCCATTCCTCTCAAAGTTGAATGGCGCAACAGCTTAAGCAATCTAATTTGGTGGGCTGGATCAAGGGCAGCGGTTGGCTCGTCAGCTAACAAAAATTTTGGTTGCTGCGCCAAAGCTCTTGCCATAAGAACACGAGCAAATTCGCCACCAGATAGTTTTAAAGCTGAACGTTTGTGCCATTCAGATATGTCCATGAGAGCCATGGCGTTCTCAATAGCTTGCGTGTCAGTTTCTGAGAGAAGAGAAAAGGATCGGCGATAGGGATGTCTGCCTAGCGATACTAGATCTTCAACCGTCAAGTTCCAGTGAAGTTTTTTATCCTGAGGAAGGTAAGCAATTTTTTGCGAACGTTTTTTTAAAGACATTTTACTGAGCTCTAGGCCATCAAGTTTGACGTGACCAGACGCAGATAAATCCAAACCGGCAAGGACACGCAGCAAGGTTTATTTCCCGCCCCCGTTTGGTCCAATGAGACCTATCAGCTTGCCAGCTTCCACTTTGATCTCAACATCACGTAGTATCTCTTGCTTCCCTTTTGAGACACAAACATTGGTTGTTTCAAGTATCATGCTGCAAGCTCCCGTCTCATTTTTAAAACCAAAATCAGAAAGAAAGGGGCTCCTATAAGAGATGTTAAAACGCCGAGTTTTAATTCATGTCCGGGTGTGAATATTCGAACTGCACAATCAGCAGACAGCATGAATACAGCGCCGCCAAAAATACTAAGTGTGATTAATTTACTAGGATGCCCTCCAGAAAAAGGCCTTAAAATGTGCGGAGCAACCAAACCAACAAATCCTATGGCACCAGCAACAGATGTCGCAGCACCAACCGAAAGTGCAATGCCACAAACAAGTCTTGTTTGTACACGTTTTAAATCAACCCCAAGACTATGGGCAACTTCCTCTCCAAGGCTCATCCCATCTAGATCTCGCCCTAATGACCAAATGAGCGCACGACCTATAAGAATAAAAGGGGCAGCAAGATAAAGATGGATCAAACTACGATCTGCTAAAGATCCCATCATCCAGAACACAATTTCCATGATCGCAAACGGGTTTGAGTACATAGTAAGGGCCAGGCTTGTGAGTGCGCCAGCAAAGGCGCTGACAGCAACACCAGATAGAATTAAGGTAAAGAGGACTGTTATGCTTACCTGCAAGAAAATATACCGCAAGTACAGCCGAAAATGCTCCTGCAATTCCGGACAAGGGAATGGCAAGTGCGTAGGTAGCACTCAAACCAGAATAGAAAGCAAGCACAGCACCAAGTGACGCTCCTGAAGAAACGCCTATTAATCCTGGTTCGGTCAGCGGGTTACGTAAATATCCCTGTAGTGCGGCACCTGATGCACCAAGCGATGCCCCAATGAATAGCACCAGTAAAGTTCTTGGCAATCGAACTTCATATATCACCAACCATATGGCTCTGTTCACATCTTCTCTACCAAGGAGGCCCTTAATTAATTGAGAAACAGTGAGATCTGCTGGCCCTAAGAGGAGTGAGGTAAAAAATACCCCTATTATCTTTGTCAAACAAAGGGCTGTGAAAGCTATGGCAAATCCATCCGGCAGCATAAAATTGAAGGAGAGTTTGAAGCTCTGCTAAAAGATATGCGCCCGACCAAAGGACTTGTAACAATCATCAGGAATATGTTTAGTGAGGCATGGAACCAGCGGCTTGCACAAACTAATGAAATTCGAAAATCCCTGCGCCGTGACATTCTGAAGCTCGAAAAACAGATTGATAGTTTTCTCGATCGTCTTGTCGAAACAACAAGTCCAACCGCTGTCAAAGCGTATGAACGAAAAATAGAAAAATTGGAAAAAGAGAAGCTTTTAACCTCTGAAAAACTGGAAAAAAGCTGCACTCCGAAGGTACCAGCAAACGACATGCTAGAACTTTCTCTTAAATTCCTGTCAAACTCTTGTAAAATATGGAATTCTGGTGACATAAATTTGCAAAAACTAGTACTCAGACTGGTCTTTTCAGAGCGTTTACCTTACCACCGGAATGAAGGGTATAGAACTCTGCAAGTCTCTGTTCCATTTGAACTTTTTGGTTCTTTTAATGAGAATTGTAAAATGGTGCGGGCGGCCGGACTTGAACCGGCACGATCGTTTCCAATCGAGGGATTTTAAGTCCCT
Source organism: Hyphomicrobiales bacterium 4NK60-0047b (assembly GCA_040367435.1). Classification (NCBI taxonomy): domain Bacteria; kingdom Pseudomonadati; phylum Pseudomonadota; class Alphaproteobacteria; order Hyphomicrobiales; species Hyphomicrobiales bacterium 4NK60-0047b. Next base: position 571,777 of record BAABWY010000001.1, read on the forward strand.
TGTGTCTACCAATTCCACCACGCCCGCATTAAAGGCCTGACTAATCTTGAAAAAGATTAAAGGATGGAAAGAAAACTGTGTACCCTCAACAGGCTAAAGGTGCAAGCCCAGATTTAAGAAAAATGACAATTTTTTCACCACTAAGCCATGGTCTAACGATTAAACAGGATTTTTCGTTGTTTTAAACGCATTTATTCAACCAACTGTGACTTTTCATCGGACGTAAGCCGCCTTATGTTCAACAAGAAAAAGATTTAAATCTAAAAATCAGCTATAGCTTAAATGAATGCCAAAATCATTTCTCTATGCCATAATCATTTCACTACAAAATTACTTCACTATACGGGCATAAATTATACAACGGAGCGAAAACGATGCTTGCTAATTTATTGAAATCAAAAACAAACATATCGATAAAACTCCTATCCGTCATGTTAACAGCTAGCATCTCAGCGCTTATAGCTTTATCGCTCATAGGTTTCAGTACAACAGATGCTGAGGCAAAAAAATATAAGCGCCACTATAATAACACCATCCGCATCGAAAGCCGCTTTAGCCCAAACAAATACATCATTGCTCCTGTGCGTAGAAATCACTATGGAGATCGAGAAGTTCGCCTACCGAATGGTCACTGGATCAATTGCGCAAAAAATTGCCGTTGGACAGTACAAAAAGAATATCTCGACTTTTGGGAATATCAAAGAAGACCTTTTGGTCCAGGTTATGTTCGTTTCGAGCGTTATTTCGACTAAAATTAGAGAGACCTAATACCAGTTAAAAAGATCTCAAAATATTCATTACAATTTTAATCAAATAAAAGGGCTAAGAGAAAATCTCTGTTAGCCCTTATCTATTATAATTAAGACAAACCACCCGCAAAGAACTCTTGGTTCAACGATAAGGAGGTTTGTCATGAACTATCTTTTGAGCCCCCCAAATTGGATCTCCGTTGTCTTAAGCTTACTTATAATCGGACAATCAGCCCATCTCATATGGGTCATAAACCAACAATTCATTCTATAAGCTTTGTAATAACTGCAACCAAAGTGAAATACTAATCACTGAGAGCAAAGTGCTTAATAATAAAACCGATGCCGCCAACCCCATAGCTCGGTTATAAAGACTGGCAAATATATAAATATTAAATCCAGCAGGCATCGCAGCAACTATCACTGCCGCCTGAACATAAAGTTTTGGCAAAGCAAACAGAAAATGCGTGATGCCAAATACAAGCGCTGGATAAAATATCAAAGCAATCCCAGAGATGACTAAGCTTTCAAAAATTTCAGCCTTAATCGTATAACGCGTCAGCGCAACGCCCACTCCAAAAATAGCAATAGGCAGCGCCCCTTGCGCGATCATATCAATCGCCACCATCAGAGGCTGCGGAATTGGAAGTCCAACCTGGTTACTGAAAATCCCAAGCAACAAACCAATCATTAGCGGGTTAGAAAAAATCGAGATCAGCGTTTTTTGTATGGTTACCCCAAGCGGAGCACCATCGCGCCGCGCAAGCTCCATCGATATCATGCCAATGGAATAAACAATCGGCGTGTGAATAGAAATAATCCCATACGCCAAATTCAATGCTTCGGCCCCAAAAGCACGCTCAGTGATCGGTAAGCCCAACAGAACCCCATTAGTAAAAAACGCACAGAACCCAACAGCAACAGCTTCTCCAGGCCGCCGCTTCCAAAGAAGACGCCCAAGAAGCCCCGCAACCACAAAACTCGCAATCGCACCGCTATAAAAGCCAAACAACATAGGGCCATTTAGAGCTTGGCTAAAATCAAGGTGATACATGGCCTGAAACAACAAAACAGGCAACGTAAACTTAATACTCAACGCATTGATAACATCAGAAGTCTCAGGCCCAATATAACGAAGAGAACAAGCAATATATCCCGCTAAGATAATTATAAAAACCGGAGCAATGATGAGTAAAATTTCAAACACAAGAACTCCCAAACGGAACAAGAGGCGCTAAAAAATGAAAACGAAAATAGCTTTTTTCACTTTATTCTTTGCATTTAGATGACCGAACAAAACAATTGTCAAATAACAAAAAACCCTCCCCCTTAAAATTAAGAGGAAGGGTTCAATCTGTTTTTAGTACTATAAGCAATAAATAGTCACTAGCGGCCCCATTACATTAGCTAAAACTACTCATCTTTCGGTAAGTTCAACCTGATGTGCAATTCACGAAGCTGCGCAGCAGATACGTCTGAAGGCGCTGACATCAACAAATCTTGCGCTTGTTGGTTCATCGGGAACATCGTCACTTCACGAATGTTCGGCTCGCCGCAAAGAAGCATCACAATCCGGTCCACACCTGGCGCAATACCACCGTGAGGCGGGGCACCGTATTGAAGAGCACGCAACATACCACCAAACTTATCTTCAAGCACTTGACGGTCATAACCAGCGATATCAAAAGCCTTTTCCATAATCTCAGGCTTATGGTTCCGAATAGCGCCAGAAGAAAGCTCAACACCATTACAAACAATGTCATATTGATAGGCATTGATTGTTAGTGGGTCTTGATTTTCCAAAGCCTCTAATCCGCCTTGTGGCATAGAGAACGGATTGTGAGAGAAGTCCACACGCTTCTCATCTTCATTCCATTCAAACATTGGGAAGTCAACAATCCAGCAGAACTTAAAGCCCTCTGTTTCTGAAAGTTTAAGTTCATCACCAACACGTACACGCGCCTGACCAGCAAAATCAAGAAACGACTTTGGCTTACCACAAACAAAGAAAACAGCATCACCATCTTTTAAGTTCAATTGATCAGCAATTGCCTGCGTACGCTCTGTGCCAATATTCTTAGCAACAGGGCCAGAACCAGCTCCATCCTTGAAGAAGATATAACCAAGACCTGGCTGGCCTTGGTCTTGCGCCCAGCTGTTCATCCGGTCACAAAAAGCACGAGAGCCACCAGTTGGTGCCGGAATGGCCCAAACGCGAACCTCTTCATCCTTCTCAATCATACCCGCAAAAATCTTAAAGCCAGACCCGGCAAAATGCTCGGTTACATTTTCCATCTCAATCGGGTTACGAAGGTCAGGCTTGTCATTGCCGTATTTTTCCATTGATGTTTTATATGGAATCCGAGGGAAGCTCTCTGTTACAGCTTGTCCATCAGCAAATTCCACGAACAAATCACGAAGTACCGGCTCCACTGCTTGGAACACATCTTCCTGTGTCACAAAGCTCATCTCAATATCAAGCTGATAAAATTCACCTGGGCTCCGATCAGCACGTGCATCTTCATCACGGAAACACGGTGCAATTTGAAAATAGCGATCAAAGCCAGCCATCATAATCAATTGCTTGAATTGTTGTGGCGCTTGCGGCAATGCATAAAACTGACCAGGGTGCATACGGCTCGGCACCAAAAAGTCCCGCGCCCCTTCAGGGCTTGAAGCCGTTAGGATAGGAGTTTGAAATTCAAAGAACCCTTCCTCAATCATGCGGCGACGCATTGAAGAAATAATCTCGGCCCGCTTCATAATGTTGTTATGCAATGTCTCACGGCGCAAATCTAAAAAGCGATATTTCAAGCGAATATCTTCAGGATATTCCGGCTCACCAAAAACTGGGAGAGGCAATTCATTCGCCGCGCCATGAACTTCCATGTCGCGAATATAAATTTCAACAGCACCAGTAGGCAGGGCATCATTACGGCTTTCTTCATCACGCGCTTTAACAACGCCATCAATGCGAATAACCCACTCAGAACGAACCTTTTCAATCTCAGAAAAAACCGGGCTATCAGGGTCACAAACACATTGTGTCACCCCATAATGGTCACGCAAATCAATAAACAACACGCCACCATGATCACGTACACGGTGAACCCACCCAGACAAGCGCACGGTTTCCCCTACATTATTATCCCGTAAGGCACCACAAGTGTGGCTTCTAAACGCATGTAATTGCTCGCTAGCAGATGTATCGACTGTCGAATTCATTATATTCTCTCACCCAAAGGTTAGTTTTTAAAGCTTTAGCCTCTTATATAGCTTCGCTGCACAAAATACAGACAAAACCACACATAAACACTCATAAATTCTGTGCTTTCGCACAAATAAAACTTGATTATGCGGGAAAAACGCATGAGGGGCTTTGTTTGTCAAGTTGCTTGCGCTATTGATAAAGAAGAAATTTTTTAAAGAAGAAAATTGATAGACCAAAAATCAAAAGAAATCAAAGCGCAAGATGCAGATTATAACCTCAACGAATGACCTAACCACCCTTTGTTCAAAATTACATAACAGTGACTATGTTACCGTTGACACTGAATTTATGCGCGAAAGCACCTATTGGCCAGATTTATGTCTCATCCAAATCGCCTCAGATACGGAAGAAGCCATCATCGACCCATTGAGCAAAGATCTCGACATGTCCGTTCTTTATGATCTCATGGCAGACACATCAGTGGTCAAAGTCTTTCATGCCGCCCGTCAGGATATAGAAATCTTCTTTAATTTATCCGGTAAAGTCCCAGCGCCTTTATTTGACACACAGGTCGCAGCTATGGTTTGCGGTTTTGGTGAACAAATCAGTTACTCAATGTTGGTCCAAAAAATTACCAAGACAGAACTTGATAAATCATCTCGCTTTACAGATTGGGCCAAACGCCCACTGAGTGAAAAACAACTCAACTACGCCATTGGTGATGTTACTCATTTGCGAGATATTTACAAACGCCTGAAAAACGATCTGGAAAAAAGCAACAGGAGCTCCTGGCTAGATGAAGAAATGAAACTCCTCACCAGTAAAGAAACATACGATATCCAACCGGTTGACGCCTGGAAACGCATGAAAATGCGCGTCAAATCAAGAAAAGCCCTTGGCATATTAATGGAACTGGCAGCATGGCGTGAAAAACTAGCCCAAAGCGCGAATATTCCACGTGGCCGCGTGCTAAAAGATGACGCCTTGTTTGATATTGCCAATCAAGCCCCCAAAAATACAAAAGATTTAGGTCAATTGCGCGCCGTATCTGAAGGTTTCGCCAGATCAGATAAAGGCAAGCAGGTCATAAGCGCCATAGAACGCGGCAAAGCAAAAGACCTCGATAGCATCCCACCTTTGAAAAAAGGAACACCGTTAGATGCCCAAGCTATGGCCATTTGCGAGCTACTACGCGTACTCTTAAAAGCCATCGCTGCAAACAACGGCGTTGCGCCCAAAATGATCGCGTCCACAAATGATCTGGAAAAACTAGCTCTCTCCGACGAAGCAGACATCCCCGCCCTTAAAGGCTGGCGCTATGAACTATTTGGCTTACCAGCGCTACGAATTAAACGCGGAGAACTGCTCTTAACGGTGAAAAATCAAAAAGTCCAAACCATCGAACATCCTTAAAACTAACGATCTTCAATTATGGCTCATTTCTAAACCTAATCTGGTCATCAATGCCGTTAGCACAGTTGTATTATTTCTTATATTTCAATTCGGCACATAATTTTAAATCATCAGGCCCTTGAAACTCTTTAGGAATTTGCTTGAGCTGGTTTTCTAAATTCCATTTTTCAGGTTTTAGTTTATAGCTCCACCACTTTGCACCTTCAACTTCCATCCAGTGTTTACGGATATCAATACAGTTTTGTGCATGCGTATCTCCATACCCAAACTCAACACCACAACATTCACAAATATCAAACGTTGGTAAATTTCCTTCAGATCCCCAAATAAAATACTCATGATCAAGTCCGCAAACACGACAACAATGTGAAGGATTACTGGGCATTATAATAACTCAAGGGTGATAATATTTAGCAAGGTTTAATCTTGCTTGGATAGGAAAAATTTTAAGAACTTAGTTTAATAATAAAGGTAATGTTTCCTACTATTTTGTAAACAGTGAAATTGTTAAATTACGAAGAAGGAGTGACGCCAATTCGGCGGCAGGACATGGCAGCAGAGCTGCCCGGTGCCTAGCACCGCCCCTCGGAGGGCCTGTCACTTCAGTGACAGAATAGCCCGTGAGAGATAAAAAAGCGGTTGCTGAACTCAAAACCACGAAAGCATTTCAACCCCTACAAAAACTCCGAGGTAAACAACTCACCTACCCCGCAAGCAAACGCATAATTTTCCCGCGCGGGTTATAAGGCGCATGCTTGCGCCAGTCAGACATCGCAGATTTTGCCTCATCCGACCAAACATTTGGCAACACAACGCGCACGCAAACAATCTGGTTACCATGCCCCTCAAAACCGCGACGTAAGCCCATATGCTTCATAACAAGTTCATCGCCATCCCGCGCATTACTAGGGATAGTCAATTTTGCAGGGCCATAAATAGTTGGAACATCCAGCTCAATCCCAAAAAAACATTCATACGGCGTAATAGGCACATCTAAATAGATGTCCTCACCTTCCCGCACAAAAAGAGAATGCGGCTCAACCCGAACCTTAACAACAAAAGGCTCCCCATTTTCACCAGGGCTTTTCACGCGCAATCGTTGATCAGACTTCACCCCAGCAGGAATGTTGATTTTAAATTCTGTTTTATTCGGCAGACGCACATGTTTCGTTGTCCCAACGCAAGCTTCAACAAAATCTATGCTAAGACGATATTGCTTCTCCCGCCGCTGAGCACTTCCGCTCTCTCTGTTATTCGTTGAAGCACTGTCTTCATCAAAGTAGGCCTTTGCAGCCTCACTAGGAGTTCCCTCACCTGATCTCCCATGCTCTTTTCTTGTGTATTCACGCCCTGTTGTTTCCTTAACAGGACTTTCTTTTTTCTCATGGGAGCGGTCATAAGACCGCCGTGGCATTGGTTTACCGCGATAATCAATCCGACCCATATCATATTGCGCACGTACCTTCGGATCTCCAAGGATTTCAAAAGCAGCGACAACATCTTTAAATTTCGCCTCAGCAACCTTATCCCCCAAATTACGATCAGGATGATAAAGCAAAGCAAGCTTATGATACGCACGGCGCACCTCCTGACTACTTGCGGTCACATCTATTCGCAAAATTTGATAAAGCTCGCTCAAGGCAAACCACTCCATACTAAAAATACTGAAATTAACTTTGACTTAGCCTAATTAAGGCCCATGCCATACCTAAATAAGGCAAGTGCCATGCCAAAGTAGCACAAATGGCCCCATTAACCAAAAGCAACCTGAGCTTCAGGGTTAATTGGTTAATGAAAACAGAGGACTAGAGGACTAGTTGTAAGCTAAAAAAGAGGAGAGAATTAGAAATTCATAAAACTAAAGAAACGGCTATCAGAATTCACACGAAGCTCTGTTTCAATGTTTAAAAGCTTACCTAGCGAGCGCAAACGCTTCTCCAGGCGCTCACCATCCAAAGCATCATAAGGGTGCGGCAATTCAATCACCAAGCGCCCTTCATCATAAAATATGGGTGTTTTAGGGATAATACCAGGCACACCAGCTGAAATCATATGAGCTGTGCGAATAGCACCACCTACAATACGAGCACGGTAAAGCATATCCTTACTCAGCAATTTAGAATAGCTTGTTTCAAAACCATTCGAATTTGGCCCATTATGACGAAAAAAGTTAGACAGTGCCAAAAAAGCACGCCCAGGATGGTCAATTCCAGAATAAACGCTATAGGCAATTGCCCCCATCGTACGCTCAGCTCGAAAAGAAGGATGCATGCGCCATCCAATATCAGAAACCAGGCAAGCAGCCTTTCGAAGCCGTTCATCTTCTCTCGTTTCTTTCAATTCATCCGTTTTAAAAATAGAATTTGTCCAGTCCCCCAACTCAAAAGCATGTGCCGGAGAGCGAGACCGCAAATAAGCAAGGTTTTCACAAGCTGACAAAAGCGGGTCTTCCAACCGATCTTTCTCACTCAGCATGCTATAAAGCAGCCCTTCTCGGACCCCATAATTAGACGTAATAATCTCAGAAGGCTCAATTTTTTTAATAAGCCGCTCCAAAACCAGTGCACCAAACGGAATAACATGACGCCGTTGCTTAGAAATCTTAGCTATACCCTGAATATCTTTAAGATCTGTTGTTTTCATCAAATGCGAAGTAAATTCAAGGACACTTTCAGGGGTAATTTTATAACCATGAAGCACCTTCAAAGGATAAGAATGCGCTTCCATATACAATTTAATAAGAGCCCGCCAAGTACCACCTACAAGATAAAAAGAACGTCCCTTTCCATGATTTAACCAGGCAACCTTCTCTAAATTTTCATCAATGTATTTACGAGCTTCTTTCAAGTCATTATTTGCAACATCAATTAAGCGTAACCCCCCAAGAGGTAACGTTTCCCCCTTAGACAGTGTTTTATTGCTTATATCGATGAGCTCTAGGCTACCACCGCCCATGTCGCCAGCTAAACCATCAGCTTTATGATCTCCAGCAAGAACCCCAGCGGCGGCAAGCTCCGCTTCAACAACACCAGAAATAACTTCTATCGGACGCCCACAAATAGCCTCCGCATCTTTAATAAATTTGGGGCCATTACTAGCTTCTCGGGCAGCTGCCGTCGCAATCACTCTAAACTCACCAGCACCTAAATGATCAACAACGCTTTTAAAACGCCTGAGCGCCATTAATGCACGTTCAACAGCGTCTTCCCCAAGCTTACCGCTAGAGGCAACTTCACGGCCAAGACCGCAAAGGCATTTTTCATTAAAAAGAGGAATAGGAGTTAAGGTAACCCCTTCAAAAACAACAAGTCTAACTGAATTAGACCCAATATCAATCACCGCTACCGGCTTAGAATTGGGTAAAACACCACCATTTTTATTTTTCAGTTTCAACGTCGTCATCGCCATTCATTAATTCTATTATTTGCGGCGGAAAGTTCTTTTTCAAGGCTTTGCCTCGACCAGACAAGGAAGGATTATTCATAAAATACTCCTGCGCACTGAATGGTTCTTCTCCCCGAGGAACATCAACGCGTACTGATGATCCATCACTCTTAACCATCCAACTTTGCTGATTGTCTTTTAAATTTGCAACCATTATCTGGCTTAAAATCTGATCATGCACAGTTCCTGGCTTAATTGGGATAATAGATTCAACACGGCGGTCTAAATTTCTCTGCATCATATCAGCCGAACTAATATAAACAATAGCCTCGGAAGACGGTAGCTCTTTACCAGCACCAAAACAATAAATCCTAGCATGCTCTAAAAAACGCCCAACAATAGACTTAACACGAATATTCTCAGAAAGTCCCGGAACACCAGGGCGCAGGCAACAAATCCCCCGCACAACTAAATCGACAGACACCCCCATAGAACTGGCTTCATAAAGCTTATCAATAACTTTTTCATCAACAAGTGAGTTCATTTTCATCCAAATAGCAGCCGGCCTACCAGCCTCAGCATGTGCAATCTCTTCGTCAATATGTTGAATAATTCTATCACGCAGCCCAAAAGGTGAGGCTGCCATCCGCTCTAATTCAGCTGGTTCTGCATAACCGGTGATGAAATTAAAAATCCGCGTCACATCCCGCGCTATGGCAGGGTCTGTTGTAAAATAAGAAAGATCCGTATAAACCTTAGCCGTCTGGGGGTGATAATTACCAGTTCCCAAATGACAGTAGGTTTTCAACTCGCCATTTTCTCGGCGAATAATCTGGCAAAGTTTGGCATGGGTCTTCAACTCAAAGAAGCCATAAACAACATGCACCCCAGCGCTTTCAAGATCCCTCGCCCAGCGAATATTTGCCGCTTCATCAAACCGTGCCTTCAACTCAACAACCGCAGTCACTGACTTGCCAGCTTCAGCTGCTTCTTTCAGCGCATGAATAATCGGCGAGTTTTTACTGGTCCTATAAAGTGTCCATTTGAGAGATACAACATCAGGGTCATAGGCCGCCTGTTTCAAAAACTGCAAAACAACATCAAAGGATTCATAAGGATGATGAACAACAAAATCTTTTTCCTTAATGGCTGAAAAACAATCACCACTATGTTGGCGAACAATCCGCTCTGGAAACCTTTTCGTAAAGGAGGGAAAAACAAGGTCTCGGCGCTCATCCACAATCAACTCAGATGTATCATTCAACCCAAGCAAACCTTCTTGAACAAACACTTCATTGTCTTGAACTTCCAATTCATTCACTACAAACTGGCGCAAATCTTCCGGCATAGAAGCATCAACCTCAAAGCGAATAACAGAACCACGGCGGCGGCGCTTCAAAGCTGTTTCAAACAAGCGCACTAAATCTTCAGCTTCTTCCTCAATCTCAATATCGCTATCACGCAACAAACGAAAAGCACCTTGCGCAACAATCTTCATCCCAGGAAATAATCGCGATGCAAAATGGGAGACAACCGTCTCTAACCGTATAAATCGTATAGCCTTAACTTTAGCACGCCCCTTAGCAGCAGGAAGCCTCAAGAAACGATCCGATTGCGGAGGCATTGGCACAAGCGCACGCATAGGACTATCATTGCCCTGCCTCAAACTAAGGGCAATTGAAAGTCCAAGATTAGGAATAAAAGGAAAGGGATGCGCAGGATCAACAGCAATCGGTGTTAAGATAGGAAACACCTGATTCATAAAATAATCATCAAGCCATGAGGCTTCATCTTCCGTTAGCTGGTCTCCCGTCACAACGAGTATTTTTTCTGCTTTCAAATCTTTCGACAAACTCGTCCAGATTAATTGCTGATCTTCACTCAATTCTGCAACAGCTTCACTAATCTGATCAAGTTGTTCTCTAGGAGTTAAACCATCCTGACTAGGAGAATCAACACCAGCTAAAACTTGTCCCCGCAAGCCTGCAACCCGTACCATATAGAATTCATCTAAGTTGGATGCAGAAATCGATAAAAACCTTAATCTCTCAAGAGCTGGATGAGAAAGGTTCCCAGCTTCCTCCAAGACACGTTTGTTAAATTCTAACCACGATAATTCACGATTAAAAAATCGCTCTGGACCAGTAAGGTTTTGCGGGGCAACTTGTTCCATTCAATGCGCTCATAATCTAAAATTGAAATTAGGGTCAGGACCCATAAAAAAATATTCTTAAGAAAAACCGCCCCAAATATCATAAAATGAGGGGAAACTCTAACTTCAATAATTTATAGCATAATACATCATATCTAATATGACAGCTCAAATATTAGCAAAGCAAGAGACGTTTGCTAACTCTTGTTCTGGAACAAAGTAAACAGTTTGAAAATATTATCAGCCTTTGAAACTTAAATCAGCTATTGAGGCGCAAAATCTCACCGACAAATTGACGCGTTAACTTCCGCCCAGTCGCAAGAGCAGCCTTATCAATCATTTCAACCGCAAGCCCAACCCCCTCAAAAGAGCGCTCCATACGAGGTAAAATATATTCAATCAATTGTGGTGTAACTTCAAGTTGGCGATCTTCAAATTGTTTCAAAAGCATAAATCGCAAGAGCATATCATCCGGCGCATTAATGCTAACAACAGCAAGCGCCCTAATCCGTGAGCGCAAATCCGGTAATTCAATGGAAATTTGTCCAGGCCCCGCCACAGATGTAAACAAAAGAGTAAATCCTTTTTCTTTTGCTAAGTTTATCAAATGAAAAAGCGCGTGTTCATCTCTAATGCCTTCATCAATGTCTTCAATAACCATTGCAGAAACGTCATCTTCCCCTTCAGCAAGATCAGAACTTTTAAAATCAGAAGCTTTTAAAAGCCTAGCACCAGATGCCATTTGCCATACATGAGCCAAATGGCTCTTGCCAGAACCAACTGGTCCCTGCAAAAACATAGCTGGAGCAGGCCAGTTCGGCCATTGATCTATCAATTCAATTGCCGCCTGATTAGAATTAGAGACAAAAAAGTTCTCAAGTCCAAGAGCTGGTCGGTGTTGAAAGTCTAAAGTTAATTGCGGCGAGGAAACCCTCACTCCGGATGCCTCATTCACTCCAGATGACAAGCCTGAACCATTAGCACTATGTAAATTCGCCTCAGTTTTCTTCGTCATATGCGAAACATCTACCCACTAAATAAAATTACTTTTTACATTAATTACTTTTTACCGTGATAAAGCTCGCTAGTCATATAGCGCTCTAAACAAAACCGAACAAGAACACCAATAATCGCAGCAAGAGGTACAGCCACAAGCATGCCAACAAAGCCCATCAGATACCCAAATACAAATAAAGCAAAGATCAGCCATACCGGATGTAAGTTTACCTGATCCCCAACAATTTTAGGCTGTAAGAAATTACCTTCAATTAACTGGCCTGTTAAAAACACACCAAAGACCATTAAAATTGAAATCCAGTCAGGCCAAAATTGTCCAATGGCAAATCCAATAGAAAGAACCAAACCAATAGCCGATCCAATATAAGGCATAAAACTTAAAACACCTGCAATCACACCAATTAACAACCCATGCTTCAACCCAACCAACATTAATCCTATTGAATAGATGCAAGCCAAGATAAAACACACGGTCACTTGTCCGCGCATAAAGCCATTTAAAGTTCGGTCAACTTTGCGTGCCAGACCGCGTAAAGTCTCAAGATGATCTCGAGGTAAAGTCCGATCAACCCGTTCAATCAGCTTGTTCCAATCGAGCAAAAGATAGAACGCAACAACCGGTGTAATTACAAACAGCGAAACCATATTCACTAGGGCCAAACTGCCGGCCCACAAATGTTTGAGAAATGCACCAAGCTTCAAAGAAGAACTATCAGCAAACTGGCGAACAGCCTCTTCAAAGCCAAATTCAATCGTATTTAATTCTTTACCAAAAAACGTTTGGGAATAATGCCCAAGAACCGCCCGTAAACTTTCCATATGCCCAGGCAGAGCAATTGCTAAGTCTCGAGCTTCACGAACTAAAAACGGAAGTACGGTGATGAGAAATAAAATAATGACAAGGGAAAAAACAAAAAGAATAAGCAACGTCGCAAGAAAGCGAGACATGCCTAAATTAGAAAGCCTGTCTGCAATTGGGTTTAAAAAATAAGCAATGGCAGCACCTGCCACGAAGGGAAGCAATATTGGCCTTAGCCAAATCAATCCTGCTATCAATAAAATGCCAACAACACCCCAAAATAAAAATGCTTTTTCCCGAACAGTCATGCCCACCCTACTTTGTTTAGCACATGCAAAAACACATGCGGTTTCACTTTGAATATAGCTTTATGCTCTTATTATGAACCACTTTTTCAAAAAACCAAAAATGACATGGGGAGAGAGTGGGAAAACTAGGACAAAGAGGATCATACCTTATCCAAAAGTCAGCTAATTTGATCATAAGAACAAACTAACCACATTAATTAGCTAATAAAATCCATTTGTCACCATTAGGCTGCAAATTCATCCCCACACTGGCAACTTGCCTGGCAAAGGCTTCAGCGCCGCCCGGGTAAAGGCAGCTCACATCAGCCCCACGAGCAGACAATTTTTCTATATTCAGATCTTCAAGCCCGTTAATATCAAGAAGGCGCTTTCGAATAGATTGCCAATGGCGCAACCCACTAAACTTCACATGCATCAAAATACGTGCACCACCAAGATCTCCCTGCCATCCTTCAACAGGGGCATCTTCTTGCGTCTTAGTTTGCCAAGGCAAAACTTCAACAGGTTGTTGGCGGCGAACAACTTGCGGGTTAACTCGCAATAATTTCAACCTTTGCTCAAAGAGACCAAGTGCGACTTCAGCCGCAATATCAGCTGCGCCAATTGCACTTCCTTCTGGCTTTATATAGTCACTCTTGTAAGCCACTTCACCAATTCCATCAAAGCCAACAAGGCTAAGTCTCAATTTATTCTTAGATTGAGACGCCGAGAGCAAAGCAATCACAATTGGCTTGCCCTGATAAGCTTTTTTCAAGCCTTCTTTCGCCGCCTTGTCTCCGCGAATAAGCGCAGCTAAAACAGCATCATCAATAACGGCAAGCCTCTCACCAATCTTCAAGGGTACAAGCGCATGAGTTAAGTCCAGTGTATTCCAACTAGATACCCATTCATCCTGACTTAAAATTGGCTTTGTTTCCCCTGACGGGACTTCAAGTAAACCTGCATCAACAACAGGAACAATTATTTGCTCATCCCCTTGGCGATCCCAAAAAGGTAGGTTATTTTGCCTCAAAAGCGTTTTCACACCCTTGGCAGAAAATTTATAATCCATTGTCGCTAAATATTCAGTGGCAGAATTTCTCTCATTCTGCACAGAAAGAGACGTGATAAGCTTTGACAAGGCCTTATCGTCCACGCTCGGTAACTTATCATAAGTGCTATAAAGCGTTAGGCGTTTGAGCAAAAGAGAAAGCGCAACAGAGCGCCCATCAGCAAGGGCTGCCCGCTTTGCAGCAACAGCATCTTTCGCTTCGGCCCAAACCTCAAAATTTGAAACGGTGTAAACAGGATTATCAGACGCTTTATTGGACTGAGCCCCTACAGTATGAATAAAAACAGGGGCCACCAAAACCAAAACAGATAGCATTAAGCAGGCGATCAAGACAAAAAAACTGTCTCTAAACTTCATTCCCCAAATATGCCCCAATGTAAGCCGCATGAAATTCTATCCCGCCTATTCTAGAAAACTGAGCTCAAAACCCAGTCGCAAATTTATTCAGCGTTAGTACAAAAAAACCTAAACATAACCTTAAACAGACACTAGTGTCCCTTTTTGGCATTTTTTTGTGTTAGACCCCATAGAAAATCGGCGAATTTCCCCACTCTTCCCCAAAAGAGCTCACTTTCTTGGTAAAAACAGAGCAAACTTTAAGAAAAGAGGCCAAACTCAGGGTAATTTATTCTAAATCTCGTAACTTTTAGGGCAAAGTCCCAATAAGAAGGCTTGATTAGCCCTATGAAATAACGCTAAGACCATGCCTCAAGCTTTAGCCCCTATTTCTCATAACATTCGAGATAAAACTGGATCAAAGTAAGCTCCAGGATCCAAGAAAGCCAAGCAGCGCATGTCAGACACACCAAAATCATCTGGTTCAAAAGAAACGCAAAACCAAGACGGCCTAACCTATGCTGATGCTGGTGTTGATATTGATGCCGGTAACAAGCTAGTAGATGCAATAAAACCCTTGATTAAATCCACCCACCGCTCTGGTGTAGTTGGTAATATTGGCGGTTTTGGAGGTTTGTTTGATCTCAAAGCAACAGGCCTAAAAGACCCTTTACTCGTGGCCGCCAATGATGGTGTAGGCACCAAATTAAAGCTCGCAATAGAAACTGGCATTCATGACACTGTCGGCATTGACCTGACTGCAATGTGCGTAAATGACCTCATCGTGCAAGGCGCTGAACCCCTCTTTTTCCTAGATTATTTCGCCTGTGGCAAATTGGAAAATGGTGTCGCTGAAAATGTCATCAAAGGCATCGCTGAAGGATGTAACCAAGCTGGATGCGCCCTCATTGGTGGCGAAACGGCTGAAATGCCAGGCATGTATGCAGAGGGTGAATATGACCTCGCAGGCTTTTCCGTGGGCGCGGTTGAGCGCAACGAACTTTTACCAAATCCAAATCTAAATGCCGGCGATAAAATCATTGCCCTTGCCTCAAATGGCGTTCATTCAAACGGTTTCTCACTTGTTCGCAAAATAGTCAATCATGTTGGCCTGAATTGGAATGATCCAGCTCCTTTCGCAAACGAACAAACCATTGGTGAAGCCCTTCTCACACCAACGAGAATTTATGTAAAACCAATTCTAAAAGCCCTTAAAGAAGTCGGCCACATCCATGCCCTGGCTCATATCACGGGCGGTGGCCTCATTGAAAACATCCCGCGCATCCTCTCAAAAGACCTAAGCGCTGAAATTGATCTATCAAAAATCACACCTCCACCTGTTTTTGGTTGGTTAAAACAAGCAGGAAACGTCAGTGAAACTGAGATGATCCGCACCTTTAATTGTGGCGTTGGCATGGTTTTGATTGTAAAAGCGGAAAAAGCCGACGAAATCACAAACCTCTTAAATGAGAACGGTGAAACAGCAACCATCATTGGCGAAATTAAAAACGCTTCAGCTGACAGCGAACCATTTAGTACAATTAATGAGTTGGTGTTCTCTTAAATGACCGAAATCATGAGAATGCCTGAAAAAAAGAGTGCCAGCATGTCTAAAGCAAAAAAAACGCAAGTAGGCGTTTTGATTTCTGGTCGAGGCTCAAACATGCAAGCCCTCATCGAGGCAGCCAAAGCACCAGACTACCCAGCCGAAATCACGCTTGTAATCTCAAATCGCCCCAAAGCAAAAGGGATTGAATTCGCTAAAGAAAATAACATTCCGGTTCAAATAATAGATCACAAATCATTTGAAACACGCGATGAGTTTGACAACGCCCTAAATGAAACTCTCCTTGCAGCAAATATTGAATTGCTCTGTAATGCCGGGTTTAAAAGATTATTAGGTAAAGACTTCGTTGAAAAATGGCGCAACAAACAACTCAACATTCACCCCTCACTCTTACCCGCTTTTAAAGGGCTCAATACCCATGAGCGGGCCCTCGACACAGATGTTAAAATCGCTGGTTGTACAGTACATTTTGTCCGTTTCGAAATGGACGAGGGTCCAATTATCGCCCAAGCTGCCGTCCCAGTTCTCCAGGGCGACACCCCTGAAACCTTAGGGGCAAGAGTTTTAAAAGCCGAACATCAAATTTACCCGGAAGCTTTGAGAAAAGTAGCTTCAGGGGAACTTAAAATAGCTGGTGAACGTCTAGTAGAGACATCAAATCAAAGTGAGCAAGAGGCTTTATTTTCCCCTCCAATTGAAAAAAATCAGTAAAAAACACACGAAACATAGAGCCTTAACCATGAAGAAGGCATATAAAATGAAATATATGCCCGAAAAACCTGGTCGATTAACCATAAATCTTATAAAAACCTTAGTGGTTTGAGCTATATCAAGACCTCTTTCAGTAACTATGTATAAGGCTTTACTCTAGACAGATCCTTAAGAGTAATGTTAGGTCCTTGAGATAATTAATTTTGATAAAAAAATGTTAGTCCATTGATGCAATGCTCTAACGAAATGCCCAAATAATTAAGGCTTTCACACGGTGTGTACTTAAGATTGTGTGTACTTAAAATTGTGTGTGCTTAAAATTGTGTGTGCTTAAAATTGTGATACTTAAATATTGCAAGTTAATGACAAACATTTCTATTAAAAGAAACTGTTCACTCATTGAAACCCATTTTTTCTACCACACCTGGAAAGCCCAAATTGAGCACGTTTTTGCCACCTTTAAAGAGGCAAAATGGTATATGCTCGATAAATGAACTGTAAAAAAGCGTAAAGAGGTACCCATGTCCGTAGCTGACGTGCAAAAAGAAAAGTCACACGACCTAGGCGAAGAACAAAGCATTTGGTTCAAATTGACACCACTCCTAAAGGGGTCCAACCCCATGCAAGTGGTCATGCACATGTGTGAAAAATATGGGGGAGTTATTCCAATTAACCTCAAGGACCAAAAACTTTGGTTCATGAGTGATGTGGAACATTTCCGCCGTGTCCTTGTAACAAACGCTGATAATTACACCAAATATTTTGATGGCATCCGCCCTATCTTTGGCGATTCTATGATCACCGTTGACGGTAATCTCTGGCAAAATATCCGCACACCACAACAACCAGCGTTTCACCCCAAAGCATTTGATAATTACTTCCCATTTCTCGTTGAAGCCATTAACGCTAAATGCGATCGCTTCTCTGAATTAGCCAAATCAGGTGAAACAGTTGAAATGGTGGAAGAAACCTGGACACTAGCAGCAGACATGGTTTGCCGCGCACTCTTCGATCGCAAAATGCCATTCAACCCGCACTTTGTCTTTAAAGCTGTAAAAACTTACACAGATGTTTCAAGCCATAAATCAATTCGCTTGGGCCGTCAGTCAGGTGAGCTAAAAGACATCTCTGAAGTTGATCCAGCCAAAGCGGTTGAAACCTGGTGGTCAGTTCCTGAAATGGTTTTGGGCGAAGATCCTCTAACATCAAGAGAACAAACTCTCATGAGCCTCCTAATGAAGGCCAAAGATGATGAAAATATCCCAGAGTTTGATGAAAACCAGGTTATCGATGAGCTAAAGCAATATCTTTGGGCGGGAACAGAAACAACAGCGCTAACACTTGCCTGGACATTCTACATCGCCTCCCAACATGAAGACATCAGAGAAAAAATCTTAGCGGAAGCTGAAGAAGTTTACGGCGGCAGAGAGCCAACAATTGAAGACATCCAAAAACTCACCTACACAAAAAATGTCGCTCAGGAAACATTGCGTATGTTCCCACCAATTTGGGCCCTCATCCGTGTAGCCCAGGAAGATGACGTCATTGAAGGTCATGAAATTAAAGCTGGCGACAAAATGGTAATGTGTACCTACGCTGCTCACCACAGTTCAAAATATTGGAACAACCCGGAAGAATTTGACCCGGATCGCTTCTCACCAGATCGTATGAAGAAACGCGCGAAATATAGCTACCTTCCATTTGGTGCTGGCAAACGGTCTTGTATTGGCGGACAATTCTCATTCCTAGAAATTTGCTTAGCGCTACCAACCTTGTTGAAGCGGTTCCAGCCTGAATATATCGGCGATCCAATCCAGCTAAACGCAACAGTGACACTCACACCAAAAGGTGGCCTACCGTTCAGAATTACAGAACGCAAATCATAAGCGCACTCAACATAAGTACGCCAATCTTAAAAACCGCGTCTTAATAATATGAGAAATCTTAAAAAAACCATGCAATTTCACATTGCATGGTTTTTTGTCTTTTTATTTCCTCAAAAAAACTATTTTTCCCAAATAACTTCTTAAATGACTACATAGAACCTTCAAATCATTAAACTTTCAAATAGCCTCTGTTTAATAAGATTACCAAACTCATTTAATCTAAAACCCTATGAAATAGTGTGAGTATCTAAAATGCAAAGCAGTCCATTTCTTATGAACGCCATGGTCATATTAGGACAAATTCTCAAATCAATATTCATCATCACAATGATCTTAATGGCGTTAAGCCTCTTAGGTTTCTTTGACACAAACAGTCAGGCCAAAAATGATAATTTTGAGATAAGTGAAAAAATAAAACAGATTAAAAAATCCGAAGAACAGATAAAACGGAACATAAAACAGATAGCCACGTTAGAAAACGGATTGAACGTTTATAGCTTCCAATACAAGTCCGAGCCAACCATCTATGTAGGGTTCTTAGCCCACGACCTGGCGCAAAACAGCAAGTTTAAACATCACGTGATCCATATGGGGGAAGGCCACTATGCCATACATTATGAAAAGCTTGGCTTCCAAACCATCACATTAAAAACTTGGCAACAATCAGGGGTTAATGCTTTGAAAAATTCAAAGAGCATTGCCAATAGAAAATAAAAAAATCCAAGAGTTAAGAAAAAAAGCATCCATAAACTGAAAAAAATTCGATAAAAAAAGAGCTGCACATGAAATATATGCAGCTCTTTTATTTATTTCTTTCAAAAAGTAGCTAGCTACCCAACAATTTCTTCGTCTGTAAAGTTCAACGCAATTTCAATCGCTGCATTTTCAGCACTATCTGAACCATGCGCAGTATTACGTTCAATATTTTCAGCAAATTCCTTACGAATGGTACCAGGAGCTGCTTCTTCTGGGTTAGTTGCACCCATCACTTCGCGGTTCTTAGCAATCGCATCTTCACCTTCAAGAACCTGAACAACAATCGGTCCTGATGTCATGAAAGAAACAAGCTCACCATAGAACGGACGCTCTTTATGCACTTCATAAAATTTCTGAGCTTGTGCCTCAGTCCAACGAACGCGTTTTTGCGCCACAACGCGCAAACCAGCATCTTCTAATTTTGCAATCACCTTACCAGTGATATTGCGTGCAGTTGCATCAGGTTTAACAATAGAAAGTGTTCTCTCAACAGCCATAACGACCCCTTATAAATTTTCTAGACCATATATTTTGAAAAGGATTTGCAAAGATGTTCTAGTTTTTGTTGAAGCGTGTTGTCATCTCAAAACCGGCAAGCCAAATCTCTGTGTTTCAGAGGCACAGGAAAAATCCACTTTTGAGCAACACGCTCTAATTGAGGCGCTTATAGCCCCGTAAACGCTATAGTACAAGGCTCATTTGCTGCAAAATGCAATTTATTTTCACAAAGGCTTTTTCAAAGGATACATAAAGAACGGCAACCAACGGTCAGCCATTGTTTCAGATAAAATATGCCCCACATGATTTGCACCCATTTTTTCATAAAAATCACTCGCATATGGGTCAGCTATAATAAATAAGCTTTCTGCATTCAAAAGTTGCGAACTGGATACAGCCCATTGAAACAAAGCCCGTCCCACGCCTTTTTGAAACATAGCAGGGTCGATGAATAATTTAAGCAATTCAATTCCTCTAACAGGAGCCTGATCGTTAAGGGGCAATATTACAGCTATTTGAGCCACACCGACAAACTTCCCCTGATCAATTGCAATGGAGATCAAGCTTTGTTCCAGATCTTGAGGCTGAAAGGTCAACTCTTCCTCACAGGACAGCATAAATGCATCATCATATCCCCACGATGCTTTAGAGCGATAACAAAGCTTAGAGAGTTCCTGAAGATCTGAAAGTGTAGCTGAGTGAAGTTGCATAGAGAAAATTAAACTGAAAAATTAAATTAAAAAGCCAATGTAAGTCGTTTTAAGAACCCATCCGCAATCGTCCACGGCGCACAACCCAGCGCGTTAATGATTGTAAAGCTTGGTTCATACCCTCATTTAAAGCGTCAACACCATCTCCAACCACACGAGTTTTAGAGGGCAGAGAAACCTTAAAGCTACGGCTTGCATACACTTTTCCGCTCGCAACATGAATAAGCTTGGCAAAAATCATAATATTAGCCGTCGCCCGCTCCCCTTCAACATCAACTTGAAACGCTTCAATTGTTGTCGACAAGGTAACATCACCGCTAATACGATCACTACCATCGCTAACAGCTCTAAACCGGCCGGAGACTTGAAGAGCTTCGACCATACGAGCTTGCAGTAATTTAGGTAATCTATCACTCCAAACCGCATCACCATAATATGTCACTTGAGTTGGAGACGGTTTGACAAGAATATTATCACCCGCAAGAGCTTTAACAGCAGCAGGTAATTGCACTACGATTTGAGTAGATAAGCGGCTCGATCTTTTAATAAGGTCACGATCAAGAACAAGATCAAATGTCTGAGAAGGGGTACCATCAGATAACGCGCCTTTAACGGCACCAGAAAGCGAACATCCACCCAACGTCAATAGGACCAAAATCCCCATTAGACCAGCGAAAAACGAAGAATGATCCCCGAATGCTTTTATAAGTTTTTGTAATCGACTACCAAACATACAAATACTTCGGCCCCCATATCTGACCGTACTTAATTACTTAAACCAGCCATCAAATCGAATCTAACGAGTGACGGTTAATTTTTTATATAAAAACACCCCAAACATAATGGATTTAAAGCTTAATTGCTAGGATTGTATTTAGGCACGTTCCCACCACCAAAAATGAAGCTTTGTGGGTTACTATCCATCTTTTCAAGAACTCGATCGAGACTTTGCGCTGCTTTTCGACCATCACGTGCAAACAGCTCAAACTCTCTCAAACTGCGTTTTGCAGCTGTCATAACCTCCTGAGGGCCATTTCCAAGCGATTTTTCTAAATTCTCTGCCATCGATTTTATAGATTGAGCAGCTGCTTTTGCATCATCTAAAACGGAAGAGCCTTCCCCACCAAAAATGCCAGAGACCTGATCTACTGTTTTATCAATTTTTTGAGCTGTGGCTTTTAAGGAACTAGATAAAGCCTTCACATCTGAGATAATTGAAGCAACATCCTCTCTTTTAGTTGCTAAAGTCTCTGAAAATAGTTCAACATTCTTCACCGTTGCTCTAATTGAAGCTTCATTGTCGGCAATCATAGTATTCAAACGTTTTAATAGTAGGTTAGCATTGCCCATAATCTCTGGCACTGCATCGGTCAGTGAACCAGAAACAACAGGAGATGCCGTAATCACCGGACGTTCTCCTTGTTTCGCAAGTGCAACTAATAATGGCTCATCTGCAGTCCCTGGTGTAATTTGGACAGCCGCCACACCAGTAAGTGCCTGAGAAACCAACTGAGCTTGTGAATTTTTGCGAATAGGAATGCCTCTTTGCAAGCGCACAATGACCAAAACACGGCGCGCATCTTTTTCATCAATATTTATTGAATGAACACGCCCAATACGAATACCATTAAATAGCACTTGGCTAGCGCGGCTAAGTCCAGTCACCGCTCCATTAAAATAGATAGAATAGTCACGCGTCTGGTTTTCAACCCCGCCCTTCTGCATCCAGAAGGTAAAATTAATCACAGCAATCACCAAGGCAATAACAAAACCACCGATCAATAAATGATTTGCGCGCGTTTCCATTTTCTCAATCCTTCAATTTCAAGCTTTCACAGCTTACTAATAGCACCAGATCTAATAAATATGGCACTTCAAAGCCATAAATAGAATTAGCTCTAAGTTGCAGTATCCTTCGCAGTGCTTTGAGCTTTGCGCCCACGTTCACCACAAAAATAAGATTTAATCCACGGATGCCCCGGATCTTTTGTCAATTCCGCTGGCGACCCATGCCGTACAATTTTACGGTCCGCCAAAACAGCAACCCGGTCACATATGGCAAAAATACTATCCAAATCATGTGTTACCATGAATACGGTTAAGCCCAAAGTTCGCTGCAGATCACGAATAAGCATATCAAATTCATTCGCACCGATCGGATCAAGTCCCGCTGTTGGTTCATCAAGAAATACAATCTTAGGGTCCAGTGCCAAAGCACGCGCTAAGCCTGCCCGCTTGCGCATCCCCCCTGAAAGTTCAGACGGATATTTATGTGCTGCATTCGCTGGCAAACCCACAAGCGCTAATTTCAGATAAGCAAGCTCATCCATAATGTTTTTGGGCAGTGATATATGCTCACGCATCGGCACTTGAATATTTTGCAAAACAGTAAGCGCTGAAAACAAAGCACCATCTTGAAACAAAAGACCAGACCGCGCCTCAACATGGCGCAAATCTTTACCGCTCATCTCCGCTGTGTCTTGCCCAAAAAAACTAATCCTGCCTACCGAATACCGCTCTAAACCATTTAAACAACGTAGCAAAACAGATTTACCACCACCTGATTGCCCCACAATCCCAAGCACTTCCCCCTCATAAACATCAAGGTTCAGGTCTTCAAAAACAACCTGGGTGTCAAATTGCTTGTGCAAATGGCGCACCTCAATAATCGGGTTCGAACGTGGTATTTCTAAAGCAACCATATTAAATTCCCATCGCAGTCAGAGCCATAGCAAACGCCGCATCCAAAATAATCACAAGGAAAATAGATTTCACCACTGAAGCTCGTACATGCGTACCGAGTGACTCAGCACTACCCTGCACCCGCATGCCTTCTAAAGTGCCAACAATGCCTATAATTAAGGCAACAAATGGTGTTTTAATCAAACCCACATAGAAATGACGAATATCAACGCCATCATTTAACCGCTCAACAAACGATTGCAAATCAATATTCATAGTCGTATAGGCAATAAACGCACCGCCCGCCAAACACATGATATTTCCAATAAAAGTGAGAAGTGGAAGCGCAATAACAAGCGCCAACACACGAGGTACAATTAACGTCTCTACCGGATCAATACCCAGCGCACGCATCGCATCAACTTCTTCGCGCATTTTCATTGAGCCAATTTCAGCAGTAAACGCAGCCCCAGAACGCCCTGCAATCATAATAGAGGTGAGTAAAACACCAACCTCGCGAAGCGCCAAAATCCCAAGCATATCAATCGAAAAATATTCGGCTGAATAAGCCCGTAATTGCTCAACACTCTGCTGCATAATCACGGCACCAATTAAAAAACAAATCAGTGAAATAATAGAAACAGCCTTCAGTCCTGCATGTTCCATATGATGCACAAGTGAAGTAAAACGAAGGCGCCAAGGCCGAATGACCAAACCAAGAAGAGAGACCGTCACCTGCCCTATCATGGCAGTAATTTCAATAATATCTCGCCCAATCGATAGAACCGTTTCCCCAAGATCACGCACAAGATTGAGAACCATACTGCTTTTTTCTTCAACGTCCCCTCGCTCACGCGGATGACGAGAAATAAGCTCAAACAAAATTTGGTCTGCTTCACGGGCATTAACAATTTCAGGTGCAAAGCCTTTAGACTTTAAAAGCTCATTCATATCAAGAATAAGCATGGCACCAGCTGTATCCAATCCTGTAAGACCGGCCATATCAACAGTAAGGTTTTTAGGCCCAGCACCTACTGTGCCGCATTTTAGCTTTTTTATTTCTTTTGCAATTCGGCGCACATGACGAACTTGCCAATCACCAAAGATTCGCAAAGAATACCCATCTTGCTCCTGGCTCCATTCAAGAGCTGGGCGAGATGTTGCTCCCTCTTTTGAACCAAAGAGAGAATATCCAGCTTGCCGATCTTCAGTTTGGTCATAAGATGCCATAAACAAAACTTCCAATAATTAAGTCCAAACGACTTAGGATAATTTTTTATTTATCATAGTTAAGATAAAAACCCCAAAAATGACAAATGAATTATCTTGACCTTAAAATTGCACATTACTTGCATTAATTTCAAAAGCACCAAATTTACAAAGGCTGAAAGAAAAACAAAACACAGTATTAAAGGAACATATTTTCGACCTACATATGGCTTTACTCAATAATCATAAATTAACTCTATTCTAGATGATAATAAAAAATACAGCTAAGAGTTGTAAAAAATCATTTCAGCCTAAAACTAAATAATAAATAAACGATAGATCAAAATAATGCCGCGATGCAATCTAACGGTTACCCGTCAAAAATGGCCAATTAATGGGAGTTTTCGCATTTACCGCGGTGCAAAACTCCATGCAGAAGTTATTTATGTCGAAATTACACAAGGTGATTTAAAGGGTTGCGGCGAAGCCGTTCCCTATGGACGCTACGGAGAAACCTGTAAATCCGTAATCAAACAGATCAAAGATGTTAGTAAACAGGTTGAAGAAGGTATCACCCGCATGCAGCTATTAAATGCTATGCCAGCTGGTGCCGCACGAAACGCCATTGATGCAGCCCTTTGGGATCTTGAAGCCAAATATTACAACCAACCCCCATCTGTTATGTTGAATATGGGCGAATTAACACCCGTATTATCCTGTTTTACTATTTCTCTCGACGCCCCAGAAAAGATGGCTGAGAACGCCCTCAAGGCACAGTACCATCCACTCCTCAAATTAAAACTTGGTGGTGGATATGAAAAAGACGCAGCAACCATGCGCGCCGTTAGAAAAGCACTCCCCCAGCATCGTCTTGTTGTCGACGCCAATGAAGGCTGGACCGCTCAAACTCTTTTTCCTCTTCTAGATATTGCTTACGAATGTAAAATCGAGCTTGTTGAACAACCCTTACCAACCAATCTTGATAATATTCTTTACAACATCACTTCACCTGTCCCCTTGTGTGCCGATGAAAGTTTTCACACCATTAATGACATTGAAGATGTCGCGAAAAAATATCAGGCGATAAATATAAAAACCGATAAAACAGGCGGCCTCACTCATGGTCTGGCAACCCTTATGGCGGCGCGCAATGCCAACTTAAAAGTTATGGTAGGATGCATGGTGGGCACATCTCTCGCTATGGCACCAGCCTTTGTACTCACCAAAGGTGCTGATTGGGTCGATCTTGATGGTCCTCTTTTATTGTTGAATGATAGAGACAATGGCCTCAAAGAACACAATGGCATTCTCACACCACCAGACAGAACCCTATGGGGCTAAATACTCGCTAAAAAAACATAAATAACAGTAATTTGACAGCGTAGCCTGATCAATCTTCGACAATATGAGCTTTATCCCAAGACGCCAAAAGATAAAAACTAACCAACACACTAAAAGCTGCAATACCAGCCATCACAAAATATCCAGATGACCCAACCTCATCATAAAGCGGGCCAGAGATCAAAACAGCAATCCCCATAAATACCCCCATACTCATGGTCGCATAAACCCCTTGCGCTGTCGCAGATAATCGATCCGGGACTGCAAGCCCAATAAAATACATCGCCCCTAAATGAGCAAGACCAAACGAAAAGGCGTGCAAAATCTGTAAACCAATCACCAGCCATAAATCTGGCTCAAGCCCCATCATCATCCAGCGAATAAAGCTCGCAGTAGCCCCTGCAACAATCAACAACACAGGATTAAAACGACGCAACCAATCACCAAAATATAAAAAGAGTAAGATTTCAGAAACGACGCCAATCGTCCAAAGCACCCCAATCAACCAACCGGAATAGCCGAAGTCCTGCCAAAGCCGCGAAGAAAAACCGTAATAAAAAGCATGGCAAGCCTGCCCCAAGCCAGCACCAATTAAAAACACCCAAAACACGTGGTGTCGAAGCAATCCAAAAATCCCAGCCCAAGAAATTTTACCACCAGAAACCGCATCTCTTAGACGCCCCTTTCCTTGCGGGGGCGGTAAGTAAACGGCTGCACAAACAATAGCAATCGCAGCAAATATCAAAAAAGGTAAAACAACCTCAGGACCATAAAAATCAACCAATATCCCAGTAAGCAAACTGCCGGCTATAAACGCAGCAGATCCCCAGGAACGCGCTCGTCCATAACGTAATTGATTGGCCTTTACACCAATAACAGCCAAAGTTTCAGTCAGTGGAATAAGAGAACTACCAAAAATAGCATTTAGAGAAGCGACAATAAAAATAGCCCAAAATCCACTAATCTGGCTCATAGTACACAGGGAAATAAGAGATCCAAGCGCCAAAATAATCAAAATTTTACGATAATTTCCCTCATAATCAGCCCAAATACTCACAATCGGTGTAAAAATGATGCGAATGATCATAGGCGCTGCCAAAATAAGAGCGCTCTGATCCCCATTCAGCCCCTGATCCTTCAACCAAATCGAAAAATAGGGCAAATAACATCCTACACTCAAAAATAGCACCACATAAAACAGTGAAAGTTTAAGTTGAAAGGCACCATCTGTTGTCTGAGAGTCAGTGTTTTTCATGAGCTCAACGATTTATTAGAGATTTCAGTGAATGATATAGGTGTAAAGTCAAAATTTAGACGAATAAAACAAATTGCGAATCACTTAAAGTAACAGCAACCAAACAAACAATGATATGCGCACATGAC
Organism: Hyphomicrobiales bacterium 4NK60-0047b; assembly: GCA_040367435.1. NCBI lineage: Bacteria > Pseudomonadati > Pseudomonadota > Alphaproteobacteria > Hyphomicrobiales > Hyphomicrobiales bacterium 4NK60-0047b. The sequence goes on from BAABWY010000001.1 coordinate 598,940, forward strand.
CCAAGTAAGCTCAAATTCGACAAATGAAAATGAAGTAACTGAAACGAATGTCAGCAGTGAGGAAGATTACAATCTCATTGAAGGCGCATTGTTGCAAAATCCACGTGGCCGCTGGTTTCTAGAAGAATACATACAGCGAAACCGTCCCGAAGACACGCAAAAACTCTTATCAGCCATTCAGCGGATTGAAAACACATTAAGTGAAAAGCAAGAAGCTCCAGCGGCAAGCCAGGAGATAGACCCAATCCGCATGAGCATCATTGAGATGTCAAAAGCGATTGCGAAAACTCGAGAAGAAATCGCTTCTATTAAGCCAAATGATGAGCAAGACAATCAGATCATCACAGCAACTGAAGAACTCAGCGCTATTGTTGAATCAACAGAAAATGCGACGAACACAATTCTAGAAGCAGCAGAAGAAATCCAAGAAGCTGCCTGGTCTTTACGAGAAACTGGCGCTGATAATGATCCTTGTGATAAAATTGATGAAAAAACTACAGACATTTATACAGCCTGTTCTTTCCAGGATATAACTGGCCAGCGCACCACAAAAGTTGTCCAAGCACTTTGCTATATTGAAAACCGCGTCAATGCGATGATTGATATTTGGGACTTACAAGGTGAAACAGGCGATAATAATAAAGGCCCTATTCAAGAAAATTCAGATACGCGCCCAGACAGTCACTTGTTAAATGGACCAGCTCTTAAAGGAGATGGTCTAGAGCAAGGGTGTGTTGACACAATGCTAACAGACTCAACAGAAAACTCTGAAGCAAACGGCACATCAGATCAAAATATGGTCGATGAAATGTCATTTGATGCAATCAACGAACAAACAGACACAGTCCCTAATACTGAAACCATGGACAGTGAAGATGTTGATGCCATGAGTTTTGATGCCATTGATGTTGAAACTGACGCTGAACCAGCTATGATCACTGAAGCTGAAACAGAGCTATCAGAAATTTCAGCGGAAAACATGTCAGTTGAAACAGATGAAACTTCAATGGAACTAGGTGAAGTATCATCTGAAATTGATCCAACTTCTGATTTGATTCTAG